>JADLGF010000502.1 GCA_020849415.1 Thermomicrobiales bacterium | reverse complement strand
GCAGCAGATCGCGCTGCACCCCCTCGCTGGAAACGTCGCCGCCGACTTCGGGGTCGGCGCTGATCGTCTTGTCGATCTCATCGATGAAGACGACGCCGGCTTCCTCGACCCGCGCGATCGCCTCGTCGATGACCGATTCGATGTCGACCAGCCGGTCCGATTCCTGCTGCGTCAGGATTCGGCGCGCCTCGCGCACCGACACCCGCCGGCGCATGGAACGGCGCGGCAGCAGGCGATCGAAGAAATCCTCGAACGAGGTGGTGTTGAAATCGTCCGGCGTCATGCCCGGTTCGAAATCGAGCGGACCCGGTTCGTCGAAGTCAGACGGCGCTTCGAGTTCGATCTCGACCGTTTCGTCCTCGAGCTGGTTCTCGACCAGCATCTGAAGGATGCGCTGGCGCTCCCGCTCCGCCTTCCGTTCCCGTTGCCGTTCGGCGCGCCGCGCGCGTGCCGGATCGAGTTCATCTTCGAGGGCGGCGCGGCGCGATCGGCTCGCCGTATCGGCGACCGCTTTCTCGGCCAGCAAATCGGCGAGGCGCTGGATCGCGAGCGAGCTCGCCTCATCCCGCACCGCTTCCAGGCGCTGCCCGTGCAGCATGTCGATCGAAATCTCGACCAGGTCGCGGATGATCGACTCGACGTCGCGGCCGACGTAGCCGACCTCGGTGAACTTGGTCGCTTCCACCTTCACGAAGGGCGCTTCGACGATCCGCGCCACACGGCGGGCGATCTCGGTCTTGCCGACGCCGGTCGGGCCGATCATGAGGATGTTCTTCGGCTGGATCTCCTGGCGGAGCTCCTCGGAGAGGAGCTGCCGCCGGAAGCGGTTGCGCAGCGCCACGGCCACCGCCCGCTTCGCCGATTCCTGCCCGATCACGTAGCGATCGAGTTCCGCCACGATCTGGGCGGGCGTGAGGTCTTCCATCAGCGGCGGAGGGGCACTGTCACCCGCGCGCGGCGCCGCCGCGGCCGGCTGACGCTGAATCGCAGCTTCGGCCATCAGCTTCGTTCCTCGTCTGCGTCGGCCTCTTCATCACCGGCGTCAGCCGGGGCGGTGTTCTCCGGCAGGGGCAGATCGCCGTTATGATGCGGCTTCTCACCGGCGACCGCCAGCGTGATCCGGTTGTTCGTGAAAATGCAGAGATCGGCGGTGATTTCCATCGCCGCCTGGCAAATTGCGCGTGCATCGAGTTCGGTGTGGAGCATCAATGCCCGTGCCGCGGCCGTCGCGTACGGGGTGCCCGAGCCGATGGCGGCGACGCCGTCGTCCGGCTCGATCACATCGCCCTCACCCGAAAGCATGAGCAGCGCGTCGCCATCACCGACGAGCAACTGGGCGTCGAGCCGGCGAAGGTAGCGCTCGGTGCGCCACTCCTTCGTCAATTCGACCGCCGCCTTGCGCAGATTGCCGTCCCAGGCTTTCAGCTGCGCTTCGAACTTGCTGAGCAAGGTGAGCGCATCCGCAACCGCGCCGGCAAAGCCGACCACGATCGCGCCGTCCTGCATGGTGCGCACCTTGCGCGTGCCGTGCTTGACGACCATGTCGCCAAGGGTGACCTGACCGTCTCCGGCCATGGCGACCTTGCCGTTCCGTTTGATGCCAAGAACCGTCGTTCCGTGCGCGCGCACGGGATGTCCAAAACGATCGAAGTCGTTCAAATGCTGTGTCATACCTGCTCGTGGGAAAAGGAGTTCAGAACCTTGCCGGCCCATCCGGCGCCGCCATTGTCCCCGAATGAATAGTGTACTCCAGTCAGGTCGTTCCGCCGTCGAAACGTCGTCAGGGGTGACCTGCCGGCCACCCCTGAACCCGTGCGTGGATCGATCGACGTTTCAGCCCGCCTTGGGCAGCGCCTCGCGGGCGGTCGGCGAGCAGGCCGGGCAGCGCACCTGACCGCGCCGGCCCGATTCGACCATGTAGCCGCCGCAGGTCGGGCACTTCTGCTCGACCGGCTTGTTCCAGGCGGTGAAATCGCACTCCGGATAGCGATCGCAGCCGTAGAAAGTGCGCCCCTTGCGCGAGCGCCGCTCCACGATCTGCCCCTGCTGGCACTGCGGGCAATCGACCCCGATCTTCGTCAGCAGCGGCCGCGAATTGCGACACTCCGGGAAGCCGCTGCAGGCCATGAACTTGCCGAACTTGCCGAGCTTGATCACCATCGGCCGGCCGCACTTCTCGCAGTCCTCGCCGGCCGGCTCGTCCTTCAGCTTCACCCGTTCCATCGTCTTCTCGGCGGCGGAAAGGGTGTTCGTGAAGGGACCATAGAACTCGTGCAAGGTTGGCGCCCAGGCGCGTTCGCCGGTCGCGATCTCGTCGAGCTCCTCCTCCAGGCGCGAGGTGAAGCCGACATCGAAGATGACCGGGAAGTGCTCGACCAGCAGATCGTTCACCACCATGCCGAGTTCGGTCGGGATCAGCTTGCGCTGTTCGGTGGTGACGTAGTTACGCGCTTGCAGGGTGCCGATCGTCGGAGCGTAGGTGCTCGGGCGGCCGATCCCCTGCTCCTCCAGCGCCTTCACCAGCGTCGCTTCCGTGAACCGTGGCGGCGGCTGGGTGAAGTGCTGCTCGGGCAGGAGCTTCAACAGATCGAGCATTTCGCCGACCGTCAACTCCGGCAGGGCCGACTGATCGAGCTCGTCCTCTTCCCCTTCGTCTTTCCCGGCCCGGTAGACGGCCAGGAAGCCGGGGAAGCGCACCACGGAACCGGTGGCGCGGAAGCGGTACGGCGTCTCCTTGCCGGCACTCACCAGCTCGGGCGCTCCGGCGTCGATATCGACCGTGGTGCCATCGATGATCGCCGGCGCCATCTGGCTGGCGACAAATCGCTGCCAGATCAACTGGTAGAGCCGGAACTGCTGCGGGCTCAGGAACCCTTTCACCATCGCCGGTTCGCGGTGCGGATTGGTCGGGCGGATCGCCTCGTGCGCCTCCTGCGCGCCCTTGGAGCGGCGCGTGTAGACCGGAGGCCGCTCCGGCAGGTAATCGGCGCCGTACTTGTCATTGATGAACGACCGCGCCGCTTGCTGGGCGGTGGCGGCCACGTTAGTCGAGTCGGTACGCATATAGGTGATGAGACCCTGCGTTCCTTCCTTGCCGAGATCGACGCCTTCGTACAACTCCTGCGCCACCTGCATCGTTCGCCGCACCGGGAAAGAGAGCTTGCGCGATGCCTCCTGCTGCAGGGTGCTCGTCGTGAAGGGCGCGGACGGCCGCCGGCGCGATTCGCGCGCGGTCACCGCCGCCACCCGGTAGAGCGCGCCGTTCAGGGCGTCGACGATCGCGTGGGTGTCGTCGTGATTCGAGAGCTCGGCCTTCTTGCCGTTGACGCGGGAAAGCGCCGCCCGGAATTCATCCTTCGCCTTGCGCGCGCCGGAGACCTGCTTGCCGAGATCGGCTTCGAGGCTCCAGTACTCGACGGCGATGAAGGCCTGGATCTCCTTCTCCCGCTCCGCGACCATGCGCAACGCGGCCGTCTGCACGCGACCGGCCGAGAGACCCCGTTTCACTTTCTTCCAGAGCAGCGGGCTGACCCCGTAGCCAACGAGGCGATCGAGCACGCGGCGCGCCTGCTGGGCATCGACGAGATCCATGTCGATATCCCGCGGATTCGCCATCGCTTCCTTGACCGCTTCGGGCGTGATCTCATTGAAGACGACCCGGTGGACCGGCTTTTCGCCGGCGTCGGTCGCCTGGATCAGGTGCCAGGCAATCGCCTCGCCCTCACGATCGGGGTCGGTGGCGAGAATCACTTCTCGCGCGCCGGCCACGCTCTCCTTCAATTCCTTGACGAGCTTCGATTTCTCCCGCGGGATGAGGTACTTCGGCTCGAAATCATTCTCGACGGCGACCCCGAGCGTGCTCTTGGGAAGATCACGCACGTGCCCCATCGAAGCTTTCACGGTGTACCCGGAGCCGAGGTAGCGACCGATCGTTTTCGCCTTGGCGGGCGATTCCACGATCACCAGCCGCGTGCCGCTTTTCCGGCTCGTGGTGGCCGCGCTCTTCGTCTTGCGCGGAGTGGACGTTGTTTTGGTGGCAGACATTCATTTCCTTTATATGGTGAGCGGCACGGACGCTGAGCTCACCGTAACGCGACACGATGAACGCGTTCGTACCTTGATCGAACCTTTGCGATCTCGCGATAGTCAACAGTAGAAACGGAAATACCGGCCTGTCAAGTGGTCGTTGTGCCGGAGATTGCGGAACCGGTACCGTCGGCCGTCCTTATCGTACCCGCCCAAAGTGCTGGGAGCCGAGGTTCCGGACGCGGCCGGTGAGTTCCAGCATCATCAATGCCGTGGCGACTTCGGTGATCGGCAAATCGAGTTCGGCGGCGAGGTCGTCTATGTGCATCGAATCGTTCCTGAGCGCGCCGAGCACCGCCGTATCGATTTCGGACACCGCTGCTTCCAGCTCCGGCTCACGCACTGCCGGCGCCACCCCGAGGTTCAGATCGGTGAGGATATCGGCGGCGTTGCGCACCAGCGTCGCCCCTTCACGGATCAGTTGCAGGCACCCTTCGCTCGCCTCGGAGTGCACACTGCCAGGAACGGCGAAGACCTCCCGGTTGTAGTGAGCCGCGTAATTGGCGGTGATCAGCGTGCCGCTCTTGATCCGGGCTTCGACGATCACGACCGCGATCGAGAGGCCGGCCATGATCCGGTTGCGCGCCCGGAAGTTCCCCGGCACCGGCCGGGATCGGGTCGGGTACTCGCTGATCAACGCGCCCTGGTTGGCGATCTGGCGCGCCAGGCCGTTGTGTTCGGCCGGGTAGATCCAGTCGAGACTGCCGCCGAGCACCGCGATCGTGCGCCCGCCGGCGTCGAGCGCCGCCCGGTGCGCCACGCCGTCGATGCCGCGCGCCAGACCTGAAACGACCGTCACCCCCGCCGAGGCGAGATCGGCCCCGAGTTCCCGCGCCACCTCCCGCCCGTACGCGGTGGAATCACGCGAGCCGATCACCGAGACGGCGGTGGCGTCATCCGGCGTCAATTCACCCAGGACGTAGAGCACCAGTGGCGGTGCGCTCGTCTCGCGCAGGAGGTCCGGATATCGAGCGTCCTGCCAGGTAATGACCGAATGCCCGAGCCGCAGGCACCCGGCCGCGGCGGCCTCCAGATCGAAGGTCTGGCGGGTTTCATCGAGCTTGGCGGCGACCTTCTCTCCGAGGACTGCGGTCAATTCGCTTAACGGCGCCCGCCAGGCCCGCTCCAGATCGTCGTCGAACGCCCGCTGGAGCGCCTCGACCTGGCGAGGGCCGATCCGGCGCACCTGCTGCAGGCCGATCCAGTATTTCCAGTCGGTCGATTGGTCTCCGGGCACGGTTCTGTTTGTCCTCAACGTGTGACTTTCTGAAAAAGCCGATTGCGACTGATTTTCTGCCTATGCTATGCTGCACCCACGTCCGAATACTCCTTGGGGAAAGCGTTGCGCGGGCACGGATTTTGGGGAGTCGACGCCGACGCTCCGGCCGCCAGTGTCGAAGAAGTTCCATCTTCCGGGCACGCACTAAGGATAAACGGGGCAATCGACGCGCGGTACCG
>JADLGF010000501.1 GCA_020849415.1 Thermomicrobiales bacterium | reverse complement strand
TTCGCCGATTCGCCCCTGCTCGTCGGTCCGGTTCTGCTCACGTGGGTGGTGCTGGCGCGTTTCGCGCCCCGGTGGGCGGCGCCGGTGGCGTTCCTGGTGGCGCTCGGGGTGGCGGTGATCGATCTCGTCGATCGGGGCGATGCGTTCACCCTCGCGACTCCGACCCTGGCGCTCACCACCCCCGCCTTCACGACCGCCGCGATTGTCGGCATCGCCGTGCCGCTCTACATCGTGACGATGGCCGCCCAGAACGTGCCGGGCGTGGCGATCCTCGCCTCGCATGGCTTCGTCGTGCCATGGCGGGAGTCGCTGCTCATCACTGGCGCCGGTACGATGATCGGATCGCCGACGGGTGCGTACGCCATCAATCTGGCCGCGATCACCGCCGCACTCTCCGCCTCCGAGGAGGCGCACCCCGATCCCGAACGACGCTGGATCGCCGCCCATGCCACCGGCTGGTGCTACCTCATCCTCGGCGCGCTCTCTCCGCTGCTCGTCACACTGGCCGCGTCGGCCCCGGATGGGGTGATCGAGGCGGTGGCCGGCGTAGCACTGCTCGGCACGCTCGCCTCGGCGTTGTCGGCGGCGCTGGCCGAGAAAGCGCGGCAGGTGGCGGTGATTGTCACCTTCCTCGTCGCGGCCAGCCCGATCGTGATTCTCGGCATCGGCCCCAGCTTCTGGAGCCTGACCGCCGGCCTGATCACCTGGGCGCTGTTCTCCACGAAAAAACGCGTATCATAGCGGCGCGCTACCTGAATCCGGGGAATTCCCCACCCCATCCGCCCGCGTATCGGCGCGGGCGATGCCGCGTGCGCCGGTCTAACCGGCGACGCCGCCCGGAATGAAGGTAGACGCATGACCGATTTCACACCCCTCAACCAATGGATTCAGGCGCGGATCGATCGTGATGGCACGCCCGGCGTCGCCATCGCCATCACCGATCGCGAGCGCACCCGCTACGTCGGAACGTTCGGGTTCGCCGATCTGGCGGCGCAGACGCCGGTCGGAGAGCACCACGCCTTCGAGGACGGCTCGATCGGAAAAACCTACACCGCGCTGCTTTACATGATCCTGCGCGAGCGGGGCCTGGTCGATCTGCACGCGCCGGTCTCCCGCTACCTGCCGTGGTTCGTCGCCGGCGATGGTGGGCGTCCGATCACCCTGCACCACCTCCTTACCCACTCCGCCGGCCTCATGGAGGGAACCGACCTCTCGGCCGACGGTCGTTTCGAAGCCTGGTCGTTGCGCCATCACCCGCTGATCGCCCCGCCCGGAGAGCGCTTCTCGTATTCCGACATCGGCTTCAAGATTCTCGGGTACGTGCTCGAGGAGATCCTCGGCGAGTCGTACTCCTCGGCGGTCACGCGGGAAATCCTCGAACCGCTCGGCATGCGCGATTCGTTCTCGCCGATCACCGACTACGAGCGCCACCGCCTGGCGGTCGGTTACCGGTTCAGGTTGCGCGACCGTCCGTGGCGGCGCGAGATCGGCCTCGTGCCCGACACCTGGATCGAAACCGGTACGGGCGACGGCAGCATCGCGGTGACGCCGGGCGATATGGCGCGCTTCACGCGGGCGCTGCTGAACCGGGGCAACGGCCTGATCAGCGAAGAATCGTTCGCCCTGATGAACAGCCCGCTCGCGCCACCCGACCCGGACGATCCGGACACCACCTACGGCTACGGTCTCTGGGGCTTCGAGAATGACGGACGCCGCTACTACGGGCACGATGGTGACATGCTCGGCTACTACTCGGCGCTGCAGATCGATCCCGAAGCGGGGCTGGGGGTCGGCGCGCTGATCAACGGCCCGGGCGATGTCAACGAGATTGCGAACGAGGCGCTCGCCTTCGCCCGCGGGCTCTTCAACGGCGATCCGTACGCATTGCCGGAGATTGCGCCCCTGACGGTGATCGAAAGCGCCGCCGATCTAGCGGGCGACTACCACGCCGATGGCGAGACCTGGACCTTCGTGGACGAAGAGGATCGTCTCTACCTGGCGCTGGAGGATCGGCGCGTACCGGTCGAACGCTACCTTTTCGATCCCCGGTACATCCTGCTCGATCCCGAGTTCGACCGGGAGATGCTGATCTTCGAACGCAACGATGACGGTGCCGTCGTCGCGTTGCGCCACGGCGATCGCTGGTTAGCGCGGGCCGGCAGCGAGCATGCGGAGCCGCCCGCCGCGCCGGAGCACTGGCGGGCGTTGACCGGCTGGTACCAGTGCCACAACCCCTGGCAACCGCGCTTCCGCATCTTCATCCGCCGGGGGTCGCTCCGAATCGCCTGGGGCCGGGGAATCGAATCGGAACTCTTCGAACTGCCGGGCGGCAGTTTCCGGGTTGACGACGTGCCGAGTCCCGATCGCATCAGTTTCGATGTGATCGAGCAGGGGCAGGCGCTGCGGGCGACCCTGAACGGCCAAGCCTACTACCGAACGATCTGGTCGTCGCTTCCCGACACGCGGCGCTGATTCCGCAGGAGGCTTCTTTTGGCGCTCCGTTCGTCTATGATCAGATGAAACGGGCAAAGCGGGAGGAGTGCGCGAAACGGTTCAGGGCGGTTCGCGGCATCCCCGGGGCGAGAGGACAACGACGATGAGCGGCACCACGATGGCGCGGCGCTGGGTGCGGGCGCTGCTGACCTTGATGATCGTAGCGGGGCTGGCGGCTCCGATCGCTTCGGCACAGGAATCGACGCCGGTGCCGGAATCGCTCGATCAGTGGACGGCCACCGGCATCAACCAGGCGCGGTTCCTGATGCGGGCCGGGCAGATCGCTTACCCGGCGCCGGACGGCAGTTCGGTCGCCTTCGCCTCGGCGGCCTCGCTCTGCCTCGATGATCTCAACACCGCCCGCGAACTCCGCTGCGCCGATCTCCGCGCCCAGGGGATCGTTTCGATCGATGAATTCGGACTCGACTGGTCGCCCGATGGCGCCCTGCTCTACTTCACCGAACGCTGGGCCGGCGGCACGCTCGGCCTGGAGAGCGATCTCTGGCAGTGGGATCCCTTCGCCGGGGTGCTGACCAACATCAGCGATGACGGCCTGACCGGCGCTATCGGTCCGATTCTCGCCAATCCGGCCCGATCGGCCCAGCTCACGCTCGATACGCGGCCCTCGGCGCTGCCGGATGGCACCGGCGCGGTCGTGGCGCGTTCGACCTTCGCCGGCGGCGTCTGGACGACGCAACTGGTGGCGTTGCCTGCCGGCACGTTGATCGCCGATATCGGCCAGGGCGCCGCGCCGATCGTGCCCGAGCGGATCGAAGCGGTGTCGCTCGACGAGGTGCTGGTCAGCCTGAACCCGGAAAGCGGACTCGAGGCCGGACTCTGGCGCTTCGGTGGTGACGATACCGCCCTGCTCGTGGCGGCCGAACCCGGCGCGCGCGTGATGCCGCTCGATGCTTCGCCCGATGGCAACCGGGCGCTGATCGTGTCGCTGAATCCGGCCGCGGATTCGGCCCAGGGTCAGGTCGCCTACGCGCTGATCGACCTCTCAACGGGCGAACAGACCGACCTGATCGAGGCCGCCACCCGCGATCTGCCGGGCGGCGGCGCGCGCGGCGCGGCCCTTTCGCCCGATGGCAATTGGGTAGCGCTCGCCTGGCAGGGCACGAGCGACGGCCCGGTCGATCTGGCGATTGTCGATGCCGTTACCGGTAAATCGACCCTGCTGGTAAATGACGTGCCGGCGGCCGGCGACCCCTTCACCGGCCAGGGCGCCTGGTGGAACGAGGATGATTCGATCTCCCTCGTGGCCGGCGACGGCTCGGTGGCGCGGGTGAGCCTCTCGGTCGAGGCGCCGACCGGCGTGCCGACCGCCATCCCGGAGCCGACCGAGGAGCCGACCCCGCTCCCGACCGACACGCCGACGCCAGAACCGACGGAAACGCTGATTCCGGAGCTGACGGCCACCC
>JADLGF010000500.1 GCA_020849415.1 Thermomicrobiales bacterium | reverse complement strand
TCGTGCAGTTCGGCCTGATCTTCGGGCTGATGACCTTCTACACCTGGTTCCGCAAAACCTTTTTCCAGCAACCGCCCGAAAAGGCCTACGCCAACGCACTCGATATCATCGATCTGCAGGCCTGGTTCCGGCTGCCGGTCGAGCGGATCGAACTGCCCCTGCAACGCTGGGCGATCGATGCCGGCGCGATCGACTTCTTCAATATCTACTACCGCCAGTTCAAGCCGATGCTCTACATCGCGGCGATGCTGGCGCTGCTGCTGGCGCCGGCCGGATACCGGCGGGTGCGGCGCATCTTCCTGCTTACCACCGCCATTGCCTTCCCAATGTACGCGCTCTACCCGCTGGCGCCGCCGCGACTGATGACCGAATTCGGCTTTCCCTTCGTCGATACGGTCGCGATCGCGAAGGGGGTCTCCTCCACCGCGCAGGGGGCGGGATCGGCCAATCTCTACGCCGCCATGCCGAGCATGCACATCGGCTGGACGACGGTGGCGGCGCTCTGGATCGCCGTCGCGCTCCCCTGGCGACGAATCGGCGCCGCTATCGGCGTCATTCACCTGACGATCATGGGCCTCACGGTGATGATCACCGGCAACCACTACTGGCTCGATATCGCCGGTGGGCTGGCAGCGGTGGCGCTCGCCTGGCTGATCGCCCGGCAGCTGCCGGAACGCATCTCCGGGCCGCGGCGGCGCTATTCGCCGCCGCCGGACCAAGTGCGCCGAATTCCTTCCGGAACGTAGACTAGGGTCGACCGCTCCGCCCTGAGATGGCTATGCCCGCGGTCGTTAGCCAAAGGATGCTGTCAGCTTGCTGTTCGAGTCGGGCCGAGCCGAGGTCAACCCGGGCACGATTCCGGCCAGGGAATCGACGGGCGCGATACCAACGGGACGATTCTGGGAATCGGATCGGGCCGGCGCGCTCGGAGTGCTGGCAATCACCCTGATCGCCTCGCTCGTGCTCTTCAGCGGCGGCACAGTGATCGGGCAGGATTCCGCCACCCAGTTCTACCCCTGGTACACCTACCTCGGTGAGCGGCTCTCCGATCTCAGCCTGCCCGGCTGGAATCCGTACCAGTTCGCCGGCGCGCCGTTCGCGGGCGATCCGCAATCGGGCTGGATGTACTTCCCGGCGATGGTGATCTTCACGGTTTTCTCGATCGCGCTCGCCGCTCCCCTCTTCGTCGTCTTCCATCTCGCCCTGGCCGGCGCCGGCACCTACGTACTCTCGCGGCTGCTGGGTATCGGCGCCGGCGGCGCGCTCGTGGCCGCGGCCGCCTACGAACTGACCAGCCCGGTCTTCGCGCGGTCGGTCTGCTGCCCGGCCCAGATCGAGGTGGGCGCCTGGATGCCGATGGCGTTGGTCGGGGCGGAGATCGCCTTCCGGAACCGGCACTGGGCGTGGCGGATGATCGGCTGGACGATCGGCGGGCTGGCGCTGAGCCAGGCGCTGGGGGCGTGGCTCGGCCAGGGCAGCTACTACTACCTGCTGATCCTCGCCGCCTACATCGCCTACCGATCGTTGACGCGGCACACCGTGCCATGGCGTGATCGCTTCATCTGCGCCGTCACCACCGGTCTGCCGATCGGGCTGATCGGGGCCGGGATAGCAGCGGCCGGCATCTTGCCCCGCTTCCTCTACGTGGAACGCTCGAGCGTGGCCGGGGGCGAGTACGACGGCGCCAGTTCGTGGGCCTCCACCATCGGCGGGGTCACGCCCGGCATGGCGTGGGATCACATGCTCGACGCCACCCTCTACTACCCCGGCGCGGCGGCGCTCGCCCTGACGATGGCCGGCGTGGTGCTGGCGCGGCGGCGCTTCGCCTCGACCTTCTTCGCTTGCCTCGGTGGCGCAGCCATGCTACTGGCAATGCCCTGGAACACGCCCCTTCACTGGTTGATGTTCACGCTGCTGCCGAAGTTCGAGGAGCTGCACAATCACTGGCCGGAGCGGGTGGCGATCGTTTCGTACCTGGCGATCGCGATGCTGGCCGGGATGGCGGTCGAATCGCTCCGGCGCGACAACATCACCCGACGGCGTTTCGTCATCGCCTTTGGCATCCCCATCGGCGGCATGCTGATCCTGGCGATGGCCAACGCCCCGATTCCCTTCGTGACCCTGCTGGCAATCACCGCCACGCTGATTCTCGTCTGGTTGAAATACCAACCGAACGCGCCGGTGACGCGTCCCTGGCTGCCCTACCTGATGGCGGCGGTGATCGCGATCGATCTGATCGCTTCGTTCACGACCGTGCAGGCCAAAGCCCCGTACGGCGGATTCCACCGGGTCGATGTCGGCAGCTTCTTCGCCCCGACCGGCGCCTCGGAATTCCTCGAAGAGCGGATGAAAACGGAGCCGGGGCGATACATCGGCTTCGATCCCGCGAAGCGGGTCTTCGCTGACGGCTACGAGGTGCTTTATCGCTACCAGTTCGCCGATCCGGAGACGGTGTCGATCCTCGTCAACAACCGCGGCGTGCTCTACGGCATCGAGGATGTGCAGGGGTACAACCCGGTGCAGCCGCGGCGATTCGTCGAGTACCTGATCGCCCTCAATGGCGCCGAGCAGGAGTATCACGACGCCAACATCAGCGCGGCGGGACTCGAATCGCCGCTGTTCGATCTGCTCAACGTCCGGTACATCGTGATCCCGGCCCGGTATGACGCTGACCGAGCCGATCTCGCTGAGCTGGAGGCGACGTTCCCCGTCATCTACCGCGATCTCGATGCAATCGTGCTCGAAAACCCGAACGCCTTCCCGCGCGCGTGGCTGACGCACGAGGTCCGGCAGGAATCGGCCGAAGAGGCGCTGCGTCTGCTGGCGGCGGGCGAAGTCGATCCGGCGGTGACGACCCTGGTTGAAGGGGAGCCCCCGGTGCTCGGGTCATTGCCAGCCAATGCCGAGGACGCGATCGTTTTCACCGAGCGGTCGCCCGATCGGATCGAAGTGACCGTGACCACCGCGGCCGATGGCCTGCTGGTGCTGAGCGAGCCGTACGACCGGGGCTGGAACGCATACGTCGATGGCGAAGAGGTCGAGATCCTGCGCGCGAATCACCTGTTCCGGGCAGTGCCGGTCCCGGCCGGGAAGTCGGTGGTGGAGTTCCGCTATGAGCCGATCGAGACGCGAATCGGCCTGGCGATCTCCGGCTTGACGCTGCTGATCGTGATCCCGGTGTTCGTGCTGGCAATCAGGCGGCGCGGCAAGTTTGGTGAACCCAAGGTCTAAACCAAATCAGACGAAAACCCCTGCG
>JADLGF010000499.1 GCA_020849415.1 Thermomicrobiales bacterium | reverse complement strand
TGGCGGCCTCCGCCTGCTGGGTGGCGAGCGCGTCGATCGTGGCCTGGGCGGAGGCAGCGTCAGCGGTCGCTTGCGCGGCTGCATCGGCGAGATTCTGTTCGAGTTGCGAGACGGAAAGCTCCTGCTCGGCCATTTCGGTGGCGAAGGCGGCCACGGTGGCGGCCGATTCGATCGCCTGCTGGGTCGCCAGGGCGTCTGCGGTGGCGCGTTCCTCGGCGGACATAGCCTCGAGTGTCTGTTCAGCGACCGCGGTCGCGGTTTGCTGTGCCGCCATCAGCGCGTCGGCGGTGGCCCGTTCCTGCGCCGTCAGTTGCTGGGCACGGATGGTCGCTTCAGCGGCGGTGACGTTCGCCTCGCTGGTGGCGAGGAGATTCGGCGTGGCGGTCGGAGTCGGCTCCGGCGGCGGCGACCCGAAGGTGTTCGCGGCGAGGAAGAGCATCGCCAGCCCGAGCAGGAGGTCGGCGAAGAGCCAGCCACCCAACACGAGCATGTCGCGATTCGATCGTCGTCGTCTGAACACAGGCGTTATCCGTTACCGCGACCGTCGCGCTGCGGAAAGCTACTCACCGCTCGGCCAATTGCCGCCGGATCGGCGGGGCGTCCGGCCCGGATCGGTCAGTTCCTTACGCACGGCCTGGGAAACCGCGTCCTGCATCATGTCGGGGGTTGGCAATCCGGCCGCCGCCCGGCTGAGGACACTGGTCAGGGTGTCGATGCGTTGAATCAGCGAGGCGGCGTCTTCCGTGATCTCCCGCTGACGCTGGGCGGTGACATTGCCGACCGAGCTGAGATCGTGCGCGATCTGCTGCATGCTGCCCGCCATGCCGTTCTGATCGGCCAGCAGGCGCTGCAGGGCGTGTGATTGCGTTTCCGTGAGTTCGCTCATCCGACCGAGATCGTCGCGTACCCGGATCAGGGTGTTGGCGATATCGGCCAAGGCGCGCGTGGCGGTGGCGACGCCGCCACCGCTGCTGCGCAGCGCTTCGGCGAGCCGGGTGTTCGCTTCCGATTCGGCGGCGATGGCGTTTTCGATCCGCCCCTGCCCGTCGGTCAACGCGGCGGCGACTTCCGCGATGTAGCGCACGGCTTCGCTGGCGACCTGACCCGCCTTGGCGGCGCTATCGGCGCCGGAAACGGCGCGATCGGTGGTGTCGGTGAGATTGCGGGCCGCGTCGGCAAGTTGACGCACGAGGGCGGCGTCCGATTGCGAGGCGCTGCCGATCACCCGCTCCAGGCCGCTGGTGACGCTGAGCAGCGTGCGCTGCTGCTCGCCGGCGACGCCGATTTCACTGGTCAGATCCTCGACCGCCGTTTGCAGCGCGCTCGATACCTGGCGAAGATCGATCAGCATCCGCTGGGATTCCTCGGCGCCGGCGCGCATTCCGGACGCGAAGACCGCGAAATCGCTGAATTCACGTTCCCGCCGCCCCGCGATCTCATCGAGGCGATCGTGCTCGATGCGCAGGCGCGTCAGCAATTCCTGGGCGGTGGTGTCGAAGCGGCTGGTCACCTGACCGATCGCTTCAGCGAGCGAGTTCGGCTTCATGGTCCGGGCCATGGCGAAACGGACCGTGGCCTCGCCGAGCGCGTTGTCGAGATGCGCCTGGAAATCGCGCGCTGTCATGGCGATATCCTCTTCGCGCTCCTCACGGCGACCGTGGGCGAAGAAGGTGATGACCACGATAAGCAGGATGACGAACGCGTCGAGCAACGCCACCGCCGAGAAACTCGGTGAATGCCATGAGGCATGACCGCCGAAACCCTGCTGCCAGAGGAGCAGGAAGGGCTGGCCAATCTGCTCCGGGAACCGCTCAACATAGGCGGCGTAATCACGCACGGCCTGGGCGAGCGCGAACCAGGTCAGCATGATCGGCACCAGGATCATGACGTTGCGGACCTTGTCCATGGTGTCGACGAGCGGCGGGGCTTCTCCCCCCTCCTGCTGGACCGCGTAGGCGTAGGCGAGGCGTTCGGTGTGGAACGCCCGGCGGAGATCGACATCGATCCAGAGTTCGCTTTCGTAGGGGTCCATGAGGGCGGCGGCGAGGCGATCGAGCCGTTCGCTGGAACTGGCGTCGATGTTGGAAAGCGCCGACGAGAGGCCACGCAGATCAGCCGCCAGCGACTCGTTTCCTTTCAGTGGCGCGCGCGTGCCGCGGCCAGCTTCCGGAAACGGGGGCAGCGCTCTGGTCGAATTCTTTGGGGGAGACGGTAGCGTTACGGTCTCCTCCGGCACCACTTTCGAGCGTCGTAGCACGCTGTGGAGGCTCCTGACCGTCCGGGTCCGTACGGGCCACGGCGATCCCAAGGTTTGTATCGCGGGTCGATCGCCGAACCCTGCCGATCACTGTACCATCACGCCAACCGGCGACAGGGCGAAACCGCTACACCGCCGGGGCTTCGCGAACATAGCCGACCCGTATCGTTCCGAAGTCATGCGTACGTACGCGATGGTACGATAGACGGAATCGGTTGGATACGCAACTCTTTCCACCGCGGGAACACACCAATGCCGACGCGCCAGGAGATCGAAAACGCGCTGAAGAACCCGGGTCAGTTCGCCCCCGCCGTCGAGCGGCTCGGCGGCGGTTGGCTTGCCACCGACGCCGAAGGAACGCTGGCGTCACCGGGCGGTTCCGAGGCGCTGGTGGTCCGGCTCGATCGGCCGTCCGGTCAATCGATCGCGCTGCGGATTCCGTACGCCGATGACGGCGATCCGGCGGCGATGGCGGTGCACACCGCGTTCGCGGGCGACCCGGTGATCGGCCGCTTGCGGGCGATCTCGCCCTCACCGATCGCCGGCGGGGTGAGCGTGATCCCGCGCGGACTCCTCCTGCCCCAAGGCCGGGGTGAGTCGCGTCCGCACCCGGTAATCGCGATGGAGTGGATCGGCGATCTTACCCTGGCCGACGTCGTGCGCCGGCTGGTTGCCGCCAACGATGTCGTTCGGCTCGGCGGTCTCGGCACGCGCTTCGTCCGGCTCAAGCAGTTGCTCGGCGAGCATCGCTTCAGTCACGGCGATCTGACGCCGAACAACATCGTGGTGCGCCGTGGCGATGCCCTGGCCGTGGTCGATTACGACACCGCCGCCTGGCCGGGATCACCGCGTGGCCGGATTCCTGCGCCGGCGCCGGCGTACCGCCACCCCTCGGGGTCGCTGCCGGTGGTGCTGGAGCGCCGGGATGATTTCGCGGCGCTGGTGATGCTGGTGACGCTGCGGGCGCTTGCGATCGACACCGGCATGCTCTTTCCAATGTCGCTCCATCCGGAGCACGGGCTGGTGTTGAGCGCCAGCGACCTGAAGAACCCCACCCGTTCCGAGCGCTTCCGCCGGCTCTCCCTGATCGACGATCCCGAGACGGTGGCGTTGAGCGCGATCCTTGCCGAGGTCTGTCAGAAGCCGGTCGATCAGGCGCCGCCGTTCGAAGAAGTGATCCGTGCCGCCAAGGCGGTGACGGGCCGGCTGCGGCGCGCGAGTCAACCGCCACCGGCGAAACCGGTCTACCAGGCGGTCGAACCGGAGCCGTCCGCAACCGCGTTAGGTTCCCGGGATCGGCAACTCCGGGTGACCCGGCTCAACGCGCTGCTTCTCGCGGGAGCGGACGAAGAAGCGATCCGCTTCTGGGAAGCGAGCGGTCTGGCCGATGATCCGGCCGCCATCGAGCAGGCGGGGGACCTGGTCAACGAGGCGCGGGTGCGGCTCGAAGCCGCCCACCGGCCCCCACCGCCACCCGAACCCGAACCGCCCCGTTACGATCCGCGCGGCGAGTGGCGGGTCATCTCGACCGGCGCCTCCATGGCGCGGCTGGAACAGGCGATCGCGACCGGCGACCGCACCACCGTTCTCACCGAGTGGAGCGACGTGCGGGAGACGACAGCCGCTTCCCGCTACGCCGCGACGGTGCACCAGATCGCCAACGAGTACTGGTCCGACGCCGTGCGGCTGGCGGCGCGTCGGGACGACGCCGGCGGGGTACTCGACGTGATCGATCGGGCCGATCGGGCCGGCGTGCCGATTCCGGCGGCGCTGCGCCCCTTGATGCGGGAAGCGCGGTCGCGGGTCGAGCAGGGCGCGGATGGTCCCGCTGAGTCCGCGATCGGTTGGGAGGAGCGCTTGCCGTCGCTCGCCCGGGCATTGCAGGACGAAGACGATCGGCAGATCGTGACGGCCCTTGCCTGGGAGCCGACCGAGACGCTCGATCGCCTGCCCGCGCCGGTGCGAGCGCGCGCCGAACTGGCGTTGCGCCGGATCGACTGGGCCGACGGGGTGCGCGCGGCCCTGCGCCGTCGCGATCAGGCGCTGCTTCAACGCTTGCTGGCGCACCCGGTGCCGGGCGCGGAAGCGCTGCTGGGGCCGGTCGAGCGCAAGCGGATCGCGCGGGACGGGGAGCGACGGGCCGCCCAGGGGCAACTGCACGAAGCGTTGGCCAGCGGCACGAACCGCGAATTCGTGCGGGCGATGCGCCGGCTTGAGGCGTGCGCCGCCGAACTGCCGTCCGATCTCGATCACGCCGCCTTCACCGAGGCGATCGAACGCATCACGCGCCTGACCGCCCTGCGCCGGGCGGTGACCGATCCCGATCAGGACGCCCGGACGATCGCGCGGCTGGTTCCGGCGGCGCTGACCCGCGGTACCGATTGGGCGACGGTCGAACGACTCGTCAATCTTGGCGATGTCGATCGGGAGCTGGTGAAATCGGCGCGGGTGGTGCGAATCCGCGAGGCGCTCGTCACTGGCAACGATGAAGCGATCGCCGCCGCCGCCATGCCCGATCCCCACGATGTCCTGATCGAATTGAGCGAACTCGAACGCGAGCAGGTGGAGGCCGCTCTGAAGGCGGCGAAACCGCTGGCCGGCCGCAAATCGTTCATGGCCGATCCGGCGAAGGTCGTTGCTGTCGACGAGGGCGCGTAGGCGCGAACCTCTCGCGGGCTCACATGATTCCCCATCGTCCGTCGCGGGGTATTCTTAGGCGGCTGGTTCCAGACGCCGGTGGCTGCCGGTGGCGCAACAGGGGATCTTGACCGCTGACGATGGAAGACCCGGAGCTCACGGCGGCCCCACGCCTGGTGGTCGCCAATCGATATGTGGTCGATCTCGACGCCTTGCTCGGTTCGGGCGGGATGGCGCTGGTTTACCGTGGGCTCGATCTGAAAACCCGGCGGCCAGTGGCGATGAAAACGCTGCGCATCGAGTACCGCCGTGACGCCGATTCCCGTGGGCGCTTCCGCCGCGAAATCCGCACGCTGGCCTTTCTCACCCACCGCAACGTCGTCAAGATTTTCGATCTCTACGAGGACGACACGGCTCCCTGGGCGATCATGGAGTATATCGAGGGCCGCCCGCTGAAGGAGATCGTGCGCGAACGGGGCCGGTTGACGCTGGAAGAAACCGCCAGCGTGCTCGAACAGTCGGCCGAGGCGCTCGATTACCTGCACAGCAACGGGTTGGTGCACCTCGATGTCAAACCGCAGAACCTGATCGTCCAGCCCGACGGCATCGTCAAACTGATCGATTTCGGACTCGCCCAGCCAGCGCAAACGCCGCAGGAGCTGATCGGCGGCTCGACCTTCGGCACCGTTTCGTACCTGGCGCCGGAGCAGGCGAGCGGCGAGAAGGTCGATGTCCAGACCGATGTCTACGCCCTCGGATGCGTTGTCTACGAGATGCTCACCGGCCGCCCGCCGTTCGATGCCGACGACGAGACGGTGCGCAGCGACATCATTCGGGCGCACCTCGAGGATGATCCGGTGCTGCCGTCGCAGGTCGAACCGGTCGGCTCGATCCCGCCCTCGATCGATCCGATCGTGATCGGCTCGCTGATGAAGCGGCCGCACGACCGCTATCACGATGCGCCCACGTTCGCTCGTCTCTTTCGCATGACCGTCGACGACGAAGCCGAGGGGCGCACGAGCCGCCGCGGCGTGGCCGGATCGGCCGACGCCAGCGTGCAAACCGTCTCGACGCGACGCGACCGGTCGGTACACGCCGATGCTCCGGCCGACGAACCGGCGGCGATCGCCTGGCTGCAACGACCGGCGGTGCGGCGGCGGCTCTGGCAGGGGGTCATCGCCGTGGCGGCGATAAACCTGCTCCTGGCATTCCTGATGATGGCCACTCAGGGCGAATTGCCGCCCCTCTTCAATCGCCCCGGCGCCCTGGCGCTCGGGGTCGAAGCGCGGGTACACGTCGATCAACTCAATCTCCGAAACGGTCCGGGCGAAGGGTCGTTCGTGGCGGCCTCGGCGCAGTTCGGTGATCGGTTCATCGTGGCCGGCGAATCGACGACCACGAACGGGGTTGTCTGGTGGCCGGTTTTGGCAGAAATCGGCGGGCAGGAACAGATGGTCTGGGTTTGGGCGGGCGGCGTCGAGCCGGCCGGAACCGGCCTTCCCGGCAGCCTGCAATCGACAGCGGACGGCATCCGCAATGCCATCGGCGATACCACCGGCTGGCGTCCTTGAGAGCACGTAACGATCGACCGTTCTGCTAGACTCGCTCGGGTTTCCGCCCCCAGGTGAATCGCGGATCGACGGTGGAGCAGGTGCTGCGTGGCCGACGGACGCTCCCAACCAGCGCCCCAACAGTCCGAACCGGCCGCCCGGACCGGCCGGCGGCTCTTCGCGCCTGAAGACCAGGCGATCGACGCAGCGTTGATGGAGCGGGTGACGACCGGCGACAAAGCCGCGCTCGGCGAGCTTTACGACCGGCACGCTCCCACCTGCCTCGCGCTGGCGATGCCGATCCTGCGCGACCGCCGGTTGGCCGAAGAGTGCGTTCAGGACCTTTTCCTCAATCTGTGGCAGCGTCCTCATACGTATGATTCC
Organism: Thermomicrobiales bacterium; assembly: GCA_020849415.1. Lineage (GTDB taxonomy): Bacteria > Chloroflexota > Chloroflexia > Thermomicrobiales > UBA6265 > JADLGF01. The sequence goes on along the minus strand of JADLGF010000499.1, from coordinate 1,576 downwards.
CAGCGAGGTGCGTTCGGCGGCTGGCTGATGCGCGTGGCGCGCAACCGGGCGATCGATCTGCTCCGCCGGCAACGCGAACGGCGTTTCGCCGATTTCGCGGTCGGTGCGGAGGGGACGCCGTTCGATCCGGAACTTTTTCTGGTCGATCCGGCGCCCGATCCGGCCGAACTGGCGGCGTCATCGGACACCGGCGACCGGGTCCGGGCGGCGCTGGTGAGCCTGTCGGGCGAGCAGCGGGAGGCGCTGGAACTGGCCTATTTCGGCGGGTTGAGCCAGAGCGAGATCGCCGAACGATTGAATCGGCCGTTGGGAACGGTCAAGACGCAGATCAGAACCGGCATGCAGCGATTGGCGCGGCAATTGACCGGCTATCGCCCGGACGGAACGGACACGGAATGACCTGGCAGAGTGAGACGCTCATCGAGATGACCTGCGCGGAGGTGGAGGAGCGCTTGCCCCTGCACGCGCTCGGCCTGCTCGATGCGGACGAAGCGGCGGCGGTCGAGGCGCATCTGCCGCTCTGCCCGGCCTGTCAATCGGTCGCGGTTCAGTTCGAAGCGGTGGCGGGAGCGATGCCGTTGGCGCTCGATCCGATCGCCCCCGATCCGGCGATGCGGGCTCAGTTGATGGACCGTCTGGACTCCGGCGCTCCTTCAGCTCAGGTGACGAAGCTGCCGCCGACCGCAATGTCCCCGTTCCGCCGCCTCGGTTTGCTGGCCGCTGCCGCGGTGTTGCTGCTTGCCATCGGCGGCGGTTTCTGGATTAACCGCTTGATCGATGAACGGGACGAGGCGCGCACGACCGCCGCGATGCTGCAGGAGTTCGTTTCACCGAATGCCGTGGCGATGGCGATGGCGCCTATGGCGGCCAGTGAATACGACTGGGGTTGGGGCACGAGCCGGCTGTTCAAGAACCCGGCCGGCGAAATGATGCTGGTCGTCGAGGGCTGTCCACCGACCACCGAGGAGCGGCGCTATCCGGTCTGGGTGGCGATGGGCGACGATCGGACCCCACTCGGCGACATCGCGATCGGCGAGGACGGAAGTGGCTGGATGATGGTGACATTCCCCGCTGACATTCCAGCACCGGAACAGCTCGGCGTTTCGATGCGGGAAGGGGAGGCTCCGTTGGTCGATCTCTTCCTCGGAGATATGACCGGCTGAGTCGAAACGTGTCACAATCGCGGCCAGCTATAACCGGCGACGGCGGCAGGGGCCGCGGTCGCAACGCAGGTGCTGAAACCCTTGATCGATCTCGAATTGCAGTGCGTTGATTGCGGTGAACCCTTCAGTTTTTCGGTAGCGGAACAACGCTTTTACAGCGAACGCGGCATCAGGCAGCCGGTTCGGTGTGGTCCCTGCCGGGCGGAGCGGCGGTCCGAGCGGAACGCCGCGCTGATCTCGGGGTACGAGTCGCTCAGCGAAAGCAAACGCTGGCACGAGATCAACAACGGCTCGGCCTACGGGCTCGTGAAACGCGATGGGCGTCGCCCGCCCCCGCGCGGACCCCGCGCCGCCTACCACGCCGTCTGCGCCACCTGCGGCAAGGACACCGAGGTGCCCTTCCAGCCCCGCGC
>JADLGF010000498.1 GCA_020849415.1 Thermomicrobiales bacterium | reverse complement strand
TGCCCCGGGCCATGCTGACCGCCATCGCCTCGCGCCACTGATCGAGCGGGAAACGGTGGGTGACCATGTCGCCGAGGCGCATCTCAGGGTGCTTCGCCAGCAGATCGAGCGCGACCGCGAAGGTGTGCGGTTTGCCGTCGATCGACGCCTCTTCCCCGTACACATAGCTGCCGGTGATGGCGAGCTCACGCGACCAGACGAAGGTGAGATCGAGCTTGCCGATCTGGCCGGCGCAGCCGACCATCATCACCTGCCCGCGCGGACCGGCCGCCGCCAGGGAATCCTTCACGCTCCGCTCGTTGCCGACGCAATCGAAGATCCAGTCGAATCCGCCGGCGAGGGTCGGCGGCCCCATCACCGGTTTGTACGCTTTCGCGCCGGCGACCGTGACGGCGGCGTCGGCCGCACTCGTTTTCATGAGCACGCGAGTGGCGCCGAACGATTTCGCCAGCGTTTCCTGCTTCGCGCGGCGCGCGAGCACGGTGATGTCATTCTCGTACCCGAGCATCCGCAGCGCCGCCAGTACGAGCAGCCCGATCGAGCCGGCGCCGATGATCAGCACCTTGGCTCCCGGCGCGGGCGGATTGCGCAACACCGCGTGGGTGGCGACGCTGAACGGCTCGATCAGCACCGCGTCGTCATCGCTGACGGCGTCGGGAATCGTGAACGCCTGCGACTTGTGAAGGATGATCTCATCGCTCCAGCCGCCGGCAAGATCCTTGCAGAACCCGAGCATGAGTCCGGGCGCGAACTCGCCCTCGGCGCAATTCAGGCAGAGGCCGGGATCGCCGCCGGCGCAAGCGCGACAGGGTTCGAGACCGCGCATCGCGCAATCGATCAGCGGCATGATCGCGATCCGATCGCCGGATGAAACGTGAGTCACGCCGGAACCGGCCTCCAGTACCTCGCCGATCGTTTCATGCCCCAGCACCGCCGGGAACGAGACGAACGGGGAGAGCGCCGGCGAACTGGCGCCGTGCAGCAGCGAGGTGTCGCTGCCGCAGATGCCGGCCATCGTCGGACGCACGCGCAGCCAATCGGGTCCGGGCAGGGGCAAGCTGGGCGTCTCGATCAGCTTCAGCCCCGGCACCTTGCCCTTTTCGTACAGCCCGAGCGGCAGCTTGTCGGCGGCGCGGGTCGCGAGGTAATTGGGAATCGAAAAGGTGTACTGAATCGCTTTCATGCTCACTCCCGACGGCTTTGGCGGTCCCAACGCAGAACGCCCGCGGCCTTGGCGAGATCGGTATCGAACGTTCTTAGCGTCATCCGCTGCGATTGCGCTTTGACAAGCAAGCGCGCATCGACGTAGCTAAGACGAGGTTTCGTTGTCCAGAGGAGGATCGATTCAACGACCTCGTCACGCTCTGGCATATAGCACGTAGGTAGCGTCAGGACAGCGGTCAGGTTAGTCGCGATATCAATGCGTGATTGCCTGAATTGATCAGTAGTGAGGACAAAGATAACTTCGCTGACGACTTCGGGTGTGGTTGTAAAGCGATTGTCACCAGTCCCGGCGCCGGTGAAAAGTGTGCGCGCCAAGCTTTGAAACTGCCGTTCTGTCTCGGTTTTTGGGATGGTCAGATACCGAACGAAGGCGTTGGTGTCTATCAGGTTCACCCGTATTTCTCACGCAGCGCTTCACCCATTGCTGCCTCAATTTCTTCGTCCAGGTCGAGGGATAGCTCTCCGTGCGCAGAGACCGATCCGGCGACATCCTCAATCGTCTTGAGCATGGGAATGAATCGGGTGAGTCCGTGGCTATCGACGTAAACCGCGATTGCCTTCACGCCGTCGAGGCCTAACGCAGAGCGTGCCTCTTCGGGAATCGTCAAGACCAGATCACCTTCGGTGGAGACTCTTGCCACGTACGAATTCATCGTTGCTCTCCTCGATGCGTCCTGACTCCGGGTGAAGTTGAGCAGAATTGGGCGCATTCGGGCGTAGTTTACCGCGCCCAATGCGAAAGCGACGGTCGGAGCAGGCCCCAACCGTCGCCGTCATCGCAATGTACCTGGAAGCCGTTTTAGCTCATCGGGACCTGGCGGAGGACCTTGCCCTCGATCCGGTCGAAGATTTCGTCGAGGCTTTCGCCGGTGATCGTCAGCCCGTGATTCTTCAGCCCGATCACCGCGTGGGCTGGATCAGGGTCGCGGCGGACCAGATCGGCCACGGTTTCAGCCAGTTCGTAGGTGCCGCACGGGTAATTGATGTGCGTGGAGGCGATATCGGGCATCCAGGCGTGGATGTGGAGGATCGCGCCGACCTGTGGATGCTCGCGGTAGATCATCCAGTGTTCGATGGCATCGACCGATACCCGCTTCGGCGTCACGTGCGGCGGCACGCTCAGGCGCATCGCCTTGCGCTCGGGCAGGTAGTCGGTCACCAGCAGCACTTCGGTGCCGACATCCTCGAGCTTGCTCTTGTCGACGCCGCTGGCGCTCATCCAGAAGCGGTGGCTGTCCTTGCGGGCGCTGACATTGCCATAGCTGAGGCCGCCCATCTGGAACATCTGCTTCACGTGGCGGAGTTGCTGCGGCGTCAGGTACTCATCGAGCGGGAAGGGGGAGGGGAGCAGATCGAGCGCATCGAGACGCTTCCCGGCCCGGGTGATGCTGGCGGTGACCTCGTCGCCGTTCCAGAGTTCTTCCGGAAGATCGGGGACGAAATCGTTCTCGATGATCAGGTTCGAGGTCGCCAGCGGCGCCACGCGCTCCACGATCGTGTTGAAGAAGAGATCGTCATC
>JADLGF010000497.1 GCA_020849415.1 Thermomicrobiales bacterium | reverse complement strand
TTCAGGATCGCCGGCCAGTCGAACGTGCCGGGTTCGAGGCGGGCGAAGGCCGAATTGGCGCGGTCGTAAAGCACCGCCGAGGGGCGCGGATCAGCCGCTTCCTCGAGGAAGTAGGCGCCGGTGCGTCCGGCCGATTCCGGCACGATCGCCACGTCGCGGGTATCGACATTGTTGGCGCGCGCCTGGCGCAGGATGTTGCGGCCGATGCCGGTATCGGGCAGCATGGTGACGTAGGAAACGGGCGTGTTCAGGCAGGCAATGGCGACGGCGACGTTCAGCTCCGCGCCGCCGATTGTGACATCGAGATTGATCGTTCGATCGAGGCGCTCGTTGCGCGGCGGGGTGAGGCGAATCATCGCCTCGCCGAAGGCAACAACGCGACCGGGCGTGCGCCCCTGCGAATCTGAAACCATCCGAATCACTCCCTCGTTCGCCTGCTCAAGCAATCGAATCACGCTCAATGCGTTGATTCTAGCCGTGACCGCCCGGCGCGTGCGACGGGGAGAACGGCCGAATTGGCGCAATTGGCCGAATGAATGCCTTGACAGGTCGGACCACTTCGCGGCTAAATTGCGCTACCGAACCGTTGCAAGGCGCCGTGACGCTCGGTGTGCACATTTCTAGGCGCTTCCGGGTGACGCACCCTGTAGTCGTGAAGGAGAATCCGCGTGGCACGAGTGGTCTTCGATCAGGTGACGAAGCGATACGCCGGGGGCGTGGAAGCGGTCAAGGACCTGAACATGCAGGTCGAGGATCAGGAATTCCTGGTGCTCGTGGGACCGTCCGGTTGTGGCAAGTCGACCGCGATGCGCATGGTGGCGGGCCTCGAGGAAATCTCCGGCGGCCGGATCATCATCGGTGATCGGGTCGTGAATGATCTTCCGCCGAAGGATCGCGACGTGGCGATGGTATTCCAGAGCTACGCGCTCTACCCGCACATGACGGTACGCGATAACCTCGCCTATCCGCTCAAGCTGCGCAAGGTGCCCAAGGGCGAACGCGAAGAGCGCGTGCGCCGCGCCGCCAGGATTCTCGATATCGAGCAGTACCTCGATCGCAAGCCGAAGGCGCTCTCCGGCGGTCAGCGCCAGCGAGTGGCCCTCGGTCGCGCCATCGTGCGTGACGCCTCTCTCTTCCTCATGGACGAGCCGCTCTCGAACCTCGACGCCAAGCTGCGCGTGCAAACGCGCGCCGAGCTGATCAAGCTCCACCAGCAGGTGCAGACGACGACCATCTACGTGACCCACGACCAGGTCGAGGCGATGACGATGGGTGACCGGATCGCGGTGATGAGCCTGGGCGTGCTCCAGCAGCTCGATACCCCGGTGAATCTCTACGACACGCCGGCCAACAAGTTCGTTGCCGGCTTCATCGGCTCACCGTCGATGAACTTCATTGAGACGACGATCCAGGGCGAGGGGAGCAATCTCTACGCCGTCAACGAAGGTTTCAAGATGCGCGTGCCGGCGAGCAAGACCGGTCCGCTGGAGTCGTACATTGGCAAGGGCGTCACGCTCGGCGTGCGGCCGGAGCACCTGCTCGAGAAATCGCATTCTGGCGGGGTGGTGCCGGACGACTCGTTCATCCCGGTGACGGTCGACGTGATCGAGCTCCTTGGTAACGAAATCTTTGTCTACCTGCAGGCTGGCCCGCAGACGATCACGGCCCGCATGGATGCGGACGTGCGTCCGTTCCTGCAGGGGCTCGGCAAGAGCGAGACGATCTACGTCGGCGCGCCGAGTGAGAAGCTGCACTTCTTCGATTCAGCGACGGAGCTGGCGATCCGGTAAGGAAGTTAACCCTCACCCCAACCCCTCTCCCGCCGCGGCGGGAGAGGGGTTTTTGGTTTGCGGGATGCTTTGCAGCGGACGGAAGCATAGCTGTGTAGGGGAGTTCCTTGTGGGCTCCCGCCGGCCGACAGGCCGGCCACCTCGTAGCGCTTCGGGGTGATTCCATGGGAGATATGACTGGGCGGAACGAGACGGTCGCCTGCGGGCGACCGCGGGAGCCCACAAGGGACTCTCCTACACGAGATTGGTGGGGTTGGGTCGATGGTGGTGCGGGGAATGAAAACGCGCGGTGCATTGGCTGATCACAACGCCGCTGCTCCCGCGCGTTTTCAGTTTATCAGAGGATTGGTCCGATGACTAGCGGGCCGCGACCGGGTTCGTCAGGCTGCCGATGCCCTCGACCTCGACCTCGATCACATCGCCCGGCTTCATGCCGCCGACCTTCTCCGGGGTGCCGGTCAGGACAACGTCGCCCGGGTTGAGGGTCATGATCTTGCTCAGGAACGAAATCAGGGTGGGGACATCGAAGATCAGGTCGTTGGTGTTCGAATTCTGGCGCTGCTCGCCGTTCAGCTTCGAACCGATCTTCAGGTTCCCCGGCTCGATATCGGTGGCGATCACCGGGCCGAGCGGGCAGTAGGTGTCGAAGCCCTTGGCGCGAATCCATTGTCCGCCCGGGCCGAACTGCAGGTTGCGGTCGGAGACATCGTTGGCGGCGGTGTAGCCGAAGATGTAGCCAAGCGCATCGCCCGGTTCGACATCCTTCGCCTTCTTGCCGATGACGATCGCCAGTTCGGCTTCGTAATCGGTCTGGTTCTCCGGATTGGCGAGTTCGATCGTTTCGCCGGGGCCGATCACCGCGGAGGGCGGCTTCATGAAGACGACCGGCTCCTTCGGCAGTTCGGTAACGCCGCTCTCCTTGGCGTGGAGCGCGTAGTTGAGGCCGATGCAGACGATCTTGCCCGGATCGAGCGGCGCCAGCAGTTTGGCGTCCGCGACCTTGCCGACTTCAGCACCCTTGGTGAGCCCGCCGAGGAGATCGCCACTGGCGGCGAAGAGGGTGTCGCCCTCGACGATGCCGTAGGCGGCGCCACTGCCGGTGCTGTAACGAGCGATTTTCATGGTGTCTCCCTGAAAGCGGCCAATGTGGCCGCGCCTACACGGTTCGATTCCGGTCATTGTACGGGCTGCCCGATCGAAGCGGGGACGACGTTTTCGTCACAGATCAGGCGACAGCCGGCACGGTACACTCGAATCAGGATTCGGACCTACGCACACCGATCAGGACGCTCAGACGCTCGATGCCACACCTGCGACTTTCACTCCAGAACGAAGATGGCGAACCGCGCGCCATCGCCGCGACGTCGCTGGCGGCGGAGGATGCGATCGCCCTGCTGACGTCGGCCGAGATTGCCGGGAGCCAGCTCGTGCCCTGGGGGTCGAACTACACCTTCGCGGTCCTGCTCGAAACGGCGGACGGGAGCGAGCAGGTCGCCATCTACAAACCGCAGGCGGGTGAGCGACCGCT
>JADLGF010000496.1 GCA_020849415.1 Thermomicrobiales bacterium | reverse complement strand
GATTCGGGTTTCTCGAAGGTCGCGCCACCGAGGAGCGGCCGCCGTGGGGCTACGCCCGGCTGATGGCGGAGCGGTTGGGGCGAGTGGGGTCAGCGCTCGACCTCGACACGGGCGGCGGCGAGGTGCTTGCCGAGGCGCCGGTTTTCCCGGCTCGGATGGCTGCGGCCGAATCGTGGCCGCCGAACGCGGAGCGGGCGCAACAACTCCTCGGTGCGCGGGGAGTCGAGGTTATCCTGACCGACCCGGAGGCGCCGCTGCCGTTCCCGGATGGTTCGTTCGAACTGGTTACCTCGCGACACCCGATCAGGCCGGACTGGCCGGAGATTCACCGCGTCCTCGCACCGGGCGGACGGTATCTCGGCCAGCACGTCGGCCCGGCCTCAGCCTACGAATTGATCGAGTACTTTCTTGGGCCACTCTCCCGGGAAAACCTCGGCCGCGATCCGGAGGTCGAATCCAACGAGGCGCGCACCGCCGGTTTGGTCATCAGCGATCTGCGCACCGCCCGCTGCCGCATGGAGTTCTTCGACATCGGCGCGGTCGTCTGGATTCTGCGCAAGTGCGTCTGGTGGGTCCCCGATTTCTCCGTCGAGAAGTACGAAGCGAAACTCCGGGACCTCGACGCCCAACTCCGCACCGGCGAACCCTTCATCGCCCACTCAACCCGCCACCTGATCGAGGCCGAGCGAGCAGCGATTAGCCATTAGCAATGAGCGATACGAAACGGGGGAATGGTGTGATGCGGCTGGTCGATTGTGGCCCGAGCGCCCTCTCGAATTGCTAATGGCTAGTCGCTAACAGCTACTGGCCACCCACCTGTCTCAGGCGGATAGTGAAGGAGGCGCCTTCGCCGGGGTCGGATTCGACGCTGATCGTGCCGTCCATCCGCTCCACCAGGCTGCGGGCGATGGCGAGGCCAAGGCCGGCGCCGCTGCCGCGACCTTGGGTACGCGAGGGATCGGCGCGGTAAAAACGGTCGAAGACGTGCGGCAGGTGCTCTTCCGGGATGCCGCTGCCGGTATCGGAGACGTGCAGCGTCACGCCGTCGCCATCTTCGGCCGGCTCGGCGCTGACGAGGATGATGCCTCCCTCGGGGGTGTGACGGATCGCGTTGCGGATCAGGTTCTGCAGCACCTGCACCAACCGCACGCGGTCGCCGTAGACCAACAAGGGTTCGGGCGGGGTTTCGCAGATCATGGTGATGCCGTTCTCACGCCGGGCCGGTTCGGCGAGTGATTCGTACGCCTCGCGAGCCACCGACGATGCGTCGATCGCCTCGCTCGTGATCACCATCAGGTGCGATTCGATCCGGGTCAGCTGGAAGAGATCCTCGACCAGGCGTTCGAGCCGGTCAGTTTCGCGCATGGCGATGGCGGCGAATTCCTCGACGTGCTCCGGATCGTCGATCAACGCTTCGAGATGGCTCCGTACGACCGCGATCGGCGTGCGCACTTCGTGCGAAACATTCGAAACCAGTTGCCGATTCGCCGCCAGCAGTTGCTCGGCGCGACTGCGGTGCGCCGTTTCCTCATCGAGCGATTCACCGAGCTGATCGGCCATCCGGTTGAATTCAGATTCGAGCCGCGCGATCTCGTCCTCGCCGCGCACCGCCACCCGCGCGTTCAGATCGCCGTTGGCGAAACGGCCCGCCGCTTCGGCCAGTTCCGCGACGGGTTGGCTGATCGCGCCCGCGCGGCGGAAGCCGGTGATCAGCGCCACCGGTACGGCCGGAATGGCGACGAACACCGCCAGCGCCACCCCGATTTCGCCCATCGCCAGCAGGGCGGTGCGCAGCATGTCGAAGCCCTGCGGGACCGCGGTGCGCGACTTCTCGACCACGACCGCTCCAACGATTTCCCCGTCGCCATTGAGCAGCGGATAGGCGCCCATGATGACGCCGTTTTCCGGCCTGACCTCAGAAAGGGCGGCGAGATCGGTGTTGCCCGCGATCGCCCGGTAGCTGACGGCAAATGCGTCGGGGTTGGAGCCTAACAGCGTTGTGCCGGCCAGCCGGGCGTCGCTGGCGGTGGTGATATTGAGGTCTTTATCGACGATCCACACGGTTTCGAGATACTGGAACGGGACCGGAAAATCGAGCCGGAACCGGAGATTGCCGCTGCCCCGACTCGGCTCGATGAAGCCGGCCTGGATGGCGATGAGGAGACCGGAGAGTTCGGAGTCGGTCAGCAGTTCCCGCTGTTCGGCCCGTTCGATGATCCGCGCGATGGAGCGGGCATCGCGCGCCGGTTCGGATGATGGCGGCGCCAGGATGATGGCGGCGGCGACGATGAGCGTCGCGCCGACGACCGAGATCAGGGCGATGCTCGCCAGCACCACCGAGACGTGGGAAAAGGCGAGCCGCCACTTGAGTTGCTCGTCGGCCCGCCGGCGGTAGCTGGTGTAGATCGGGACAATCAGCAGGAAGCGGAGCCACGTCCAGGGCGCGTTTCGCCACCACGGATCGTTGTATTCGATGCGTGAATCGGGGTGGCGCCGGGCCATCGTGCCGGCCTACCCGTCGCGCTGGAGCTTGTAACCGACTCCCCACACCGTCCGGATCATCTCCGCTTCCTCGCCGAGCTTCTTGCGGAGT
>JADLGF010000495.1 GCA_020849415.1 Thermomicrobiales bacterium | reverse complement strand
CGAGCAGGACCGATTGGAGTCCGTTCCGATGCGCCAGCCAGGCGGCGGTGGCGGCCACGGCCGTCTTGCCGGCCCCGACATCGCCTTGCAGCAACCGCGCCATCGGGTGTTCGCGCTGCAAGTCCTCGGCGATCTCGCGCATCACCCGTTCCTGCGCGCGCGTGAACCGGAACGGCAGGCGAGAGGTGAATTGCTCGATCGTCGATTCGTCGAAGCTGAAGGGATAGGCGCCGGTCGCCTGACGCTCCCGTTTGCGGCGGGTGAGCCCGATCTGCAACAGCACCATCTCGCCGAACGCGAGCCGCTCCTGAGCCCGATCGAGCAGCGCCTGACTCCGCGGGTAATGGACCGTTTCGTACGCATCGTGCAGCCCCGGCATCCGCTTCATTTCGAGCAGCGCCGCCGGCAGGAAGTCGGGGAGGGTGGTGCGGGTAGCGTCAAGGGCGTACCGGGTCCAGCCCCTTAGCGTCTTCTGGAAGAGCCCTTTCGTCAGTGGGTAAATGGGGATCAGGCCGCCGGTCGAAAGCCCGGCGGTGGCGGCCCATTCCCACTCTGGCGCAGTCATCGAGGGGCGACCGTAGCCGGCCTCGATCTCACCGCTAACGACGATCTCCGCTCCCGGTCCGATCGCGCGAGCGATGTGCTGGCCGTTGAACCAGACCAGCCGAATCCAGCCGGTGCCGTCATCGAGATGCGCCTCGACCCGCACCACCTTGGGTCCGCGGTGGACATTGACCTTGGTAATGGTGCCTCGAATCGTCACCAGTTGTCCGGGCCGCAGCAGCACCGCCTGGCCGATCTTGACCGTATTCGAATAGTCGATGTACCCGCGCGGCGCCAGCGCCACCAGATCGCCGACTGTAGTCACGCCGATCTTCTCCAGCAGCCTGGCGCGCGAATCGGCGATATTCGGTATCGCCGTCACCGGCGCGGACGGCTCGAGCGGCCGCAGCGTCTTGCTGACCGGAGGCGAGGCTGCCTCAGTGGTCGCTTTCGCCCGGCGCGGCGCCACCGCTTCGTTCAGGGTGCCGATCTGCTGATCGCCGATTCCGGGCAAACGCAGCAGCGGTCGGAGCGCTTCGAGCTCCGCCGCCAGCGCCGGCACGAACTCGCGCCGTTGCTCCAGCGTGCAGGCGCGGTACTCGGTCAGACGGTCAAGCATCGATTCGATGTTCGATTCGGCCAGGTACGACGCGGCGTACCGGCGCAGTTCGTTGATCGCCGGCCAGACACGCTGACGCATGGCGTAGCCGTTCAGCCCATTCCGCCACTCGCCGCGCAACTCCTCGATCGCCCGTTCGAGCGCGTTGGTTTCGTCGCTGATTGATTGTCCCCGATCGAATTCGCTCGTGCTCATCCCGGCTCGCCTGATCGCCCGCCAACTCCGGTTGAGTTTAGCCGAGTCACACCAGGAGTCGGCGAACATTTGTGCGACGCGCGACCGCCTAGTTTGCGAGCAACACCGCTTTCATCACCTTGCCGGCCGCCATGTCGCTCAGCGCCTGATTCGCCTCGGCGAGCGGGTAGGTAGTGACGAGCTTTTCGAGATCGAACCGCTTCGCCAGCTCCGGAAGCGTGGCGATGTAGCGGGCGTACTGAGAGGGGCCGAAGGTCCACGAGCCGTGCACGTGCAGCTGTTTGCGGGTGATGACGTGCGGGTTGATCGGCGTCTCGCCCCGGTCGGTGTACTGCCCGAGCACCAGGTACTGGCCGTTCTTGCGCACCATGTCGAGACCTTCGGCGACCGCAGTCGGCACACCGGTGCATTCGAGCACCACGTCGGCGCCGCGCCGGCCGGCCGTCTCATCGAGAATCCGTTCGAGGCGATCGGCCGGGGTCGTGCCATCGAAGATATCGAGGTGGAGATCACCGACCCCGATCTCCCTGGCGATTTCGAGCCGGCTGGCCGGACCGCCGACTACGATCACCTTGCTCGCGCCGGAGAAGTGCGCGTACATCGCCGCCGCCAGTCCGACCGGCCCCGCCCCCTGCACGACGACCGTATCGCCGAAACCGATTCGCATGATATCCAGCACGCCGTGCACCGCTGTCGGCGCCGCGCACCCGAGCGCGATCGCCTGGATCGGGTTCACGCCTTCGGGCAGTTTGAAGATCGTCGAGCCGGGCTGCAGGTAGATGGCATCGGCCCAGCTGCCGGAAAGGTGGGGCCAGACTTCGAACGCCTGGTTGATGCCGTAGACCCGGCGCGTTTCGCACAGGGTCGGTTCGTGCTCGATGGCGCACCAGTAGCAGTGACCGCAGGGGATGCTCGACATCCACGCCACCGTATCGCCGACATTGAGCGGATTGCCGTCAAAATCGGCCGTGACGCCTTCACCAAGTTGCTCTATCGTGCCGATCCCCTCATGACCGAGGATGACAGGCGTCGGAATCTTGAGATTACCGTGGTGCAGGTGGACATCAGTCCCGCATACGCCACCGTGGGTGACGCGCACCACCATCGCGCCCGGACCCGGCGCGCTTATCTCGGCGGTTTCGATGCTGAGCGGTTCATTGAAGGCTTTGAGTACGGCTCCGCGGGCTGTGACGACCATCTTTT
>JADLGF010000494.1 GCA_020849415.1 Thermomicrobiales bacterium | reverse complement strand
TCAAGATCGGCCAGATGGTCGGGTGCAACGGCTATCGCAACCCGGCCCTCTACGCCAAAATCGCCTCGACGGTCGATGTCGCCAGTCACGGCCGGCTCTTCGCCGGCATCGGCGCCGGCTGGTACGAGCAGGAATGGCGCGCCTACGGCTATGAGTGGAACGACACGCCGGTGCGAATGGCGAAGTTCCGCGAAGCGGCCGAGATCATCTACAAGATGTGGCGTGAGGAGAAAACAAGCTTCCAGGGCAAGCACTACATGATCGATGGCGCCATCAACGAACCGAAGGGCGCCAATCACCAGCCGCCAAAATTCTGGATCGGCGGCGGTGGCGAGCAGGTAACGCTGAAGCTGGTCGCCCGCTTCGCCGATGCCTGCAACATCGGCGGCGGAGTGGCTGAAACGATCGCCCAAAAACTCGAGGTGTTGAAGCGGCACTGCGACAATCTCGACCGCGATTACGGCTCGATCGTCAAGTCAACGAGTTGCGATCCGGTCGTGATCGTCGACAAGGAGAGGGACATTCCCGGTACCCTGGCGAAGGTGAAAGGTTACGCCGCCGACAGTGCCTTCATGCAGAATCCGTGGGTCACCACCACCGACCGCATGATCGAGCGGCTGCGCGCCTGCAAGGACGCCGGCGCCGATTACTTCATCGTCAAGATGCCCTTCGCCGCCTACGACCATGAGCAAATCCTGCGCTTCAATGAGGTTGTCATTCCGGCGGTGGGGTAGCTTCGATCGGGATCGCACCTCAGGAATGAGATCGCCTCCGGCTCCTTGTTCGCATTCGACGGCATGGTTCACCGTCGCATCGAATGTCAGGAGCCGGAGGCTTCGTTTTTGGGCGAACGGTCACGCGCGTAGACCGTCCCGTCCGTATCCCAGATGTCGAGGCGAAGATTCCCGACAGCCGCGGCCCGGCTGATGAGGACCTTGATCGAATAGGTTGTCTCCGGAGCCTCGGGAGTGAACGCAGCCACCTCCCCGTCCGGGATTTCCTTCAGCAATTTCAAACAGGTATCGAACGCGCTCGGATCGCTCTTCGGCAGATCGGGTGCGTTCGCGGCCAGGATGTACTCATGCTTCATGGTTCGATCTCCACGTGCGAGCGATGTCGGTGTGCCCTGATTCTTGCATGCCCTTGGGGCGTCGTCACTCCCCTCGGCGAACGGTGTGTTTGGAAGCACACGCCGCGTGTGCCATGCAGCATCGCCCGGTGATGCGGAACCGCGTAGTGTCCGTTATGATGACAGACATTCGGGTCAGACGAATACATCTATTCGTGAAAGGCACGGCGGATGCGCGCGGTACGAGCGTTCCTCATCGTGGTGATTGCGCTTTTCCTGGTGGCCGCGGTTACCGGCGCGCAAGCCAACGCCAGGCAGGCTGAACCCACCGCCACGCCCGATGAAGCCTGTGCCTTTCCCGATGAGCTGGCGACACGGGAAGCGCGTTCCGAAGCAGCGGCGCAGTATCTGGAACTCCTGAAAGCGACACCGGGACTCCCTTGCGCGCAGGACGGCTACGTTCAGGCCGTCGCACCAGCAGCCACCACCGAGCCGAAGCCAACGCTCACCCCGTTCGCGGCCGCCCAGGCGCTCGATGACCAGGGTTTTACGTCCGACGCCCAGGACGCCTACAAAGAGGCCGTTAAGGCCAATCCGCTTGAAACGCCGCCCGCGACACTCGCCCACCTCGATGGTAAGCCGAACGGATTCACGCAACGCGTCGGTCAGATTGGCGACTTGCAGGACGAGATCATTGGGCTTCTCACCGTGCTTGTCGCCGCCATCGTCACCACGCTCCTCCTGTTCGGTATCCTCAGGGCTATCGTCAATTGGGCGAAGGACGGACCGCCGGAACTCGACATCGTTCCGTTCGAAATGAGTGCGGCCGGCGGATCGATCGGCACCTCGCTGGCCGAGTTGGTGCAGGCCCATTACGCCCGGCTCATTGATGGCCAACATCCGACCGTGGGGAAACTCGTGATTTCGGCGGAGGCAGAAAAAGAAACCGAGATTCCCGCGAAATTGAATGAAGGATCCACCGGCACGATTCTTTCGTTCTACAACTGGATCACGAAGCTGGGACGCACCGTCTATTTTTTCACGGGGACCGCAATCACCGACCCAAAGAACGGCGCCGGCATCATCCTCATCCTACAAAGCAACAACAAGGTCATCGAAACGGAAACGATCTGGTTCCGGTCGTTTTTTGGAGTGGTATCAACCGGTGAGCCGGAAAAGGCGCCAAACGCACAGGATTACCAGAGTCTCGCAGAGACGGCCGCCATCGTCCTGTACGCCTGGATGAGCACCCGGCACACCGAAACCCAGCAAGCTTTTCCAAATTACGGCGTATATCGAACCACTTGGCGTCATTGGGAAAGCTTTGCGTTGTTCCGCAACTCCGTTGCCGCGCTTGGATGGGGGGATGAGACGCAAGCCATTGCGCTGCTCGAGAAATCCCTCAGCTTCGATCCCTGGTTTGTGCCCGCGCGTATGAATCTGGCTACCCTCCGGTTCAATCGCGATCACCTGAGTGAAGCCCTTTCGATGGGCGAACTGGAGGGGTCAAACGAACGATACAAGCGGAACCTTGCCGCTCTCTACGAAGGCAGCCTTCCCGATCCAGCCGATCCAACGATCCGGATGCGATTGCTCTACAACTACGTGGCAGCCATCGACTACACCCTCGGGTGGGACGATCCAACCTTCCCGGACGAACTCAGGCAGCCCTTGGCGGACGTGTGGGATATCCTCACTTATCAGAACCCTCAACAGCACTGGGGCTATCTCAGGTTCAAACGCCGCGAGGAACGGCGACGTCTCGAGGAACCGCTTGAACTCCTCGCCAAGACGATCATGATCCGAATGCAAAACGTCACATGGAATGGCTTCCAGGCCGATGCAGACGCCATGATGACGCAGTACCTGGAGAAGTGGCAGAACAACGCTCCGCCCCCGGCGGTGTTCGGTCGGATAGGCAGGTACGGACACGCCTGCTTCTGCGCCGCGGCGTATCACCGCACTGGCAGCTCCGAGGCTCGGTCCCGGTGGGCAACCCTGGGGCTGGATCACCTGAAGGAAGCATTCCTGCTGGAACCCTCCATGAAGGAATGGGCGCGGGTCGATCCGTCGCTCGAGCCGTTCCGGATCTCCAACGAGACATCAGGGAAGTTCTTCGACCTTGTCTACGAGCCCGACCCGGAGCCGAAGAAAACCGAACGCACCGAGCACGTCCTCATTTTCGACAACAAGGGCGAGGGCGACGACGCTCGGAACGTGCTCAGGGTGCAGACGTCTGAGTCCAGCGCCTAGACGGCGCCAGAATCATGGAGCGACGTGATTTCCGGTGCGGTGTACCCGATCTCCGCCAGGATTTCGTCGGTCTGCTCGCCGACCGTCGGGATCGGGTTCATCGGGGATTCGAAGCCCTCGATCGTGAAGGGCGGCAGGATCGCTTTCAGCGGACCGACCGCCGACCCCACCTCACGCCAGCGGTCGCGCTCGCTCAACTGCGGGTGCTCCAGGAACTGGCTGATTTCGTTTAGATCACCGTAGGGGATATCGGCCGCTTCGAGCCGGGCGGTCACGTCGGAGCGGGTGAGCGTGGCCAGCGCCTCGCTTTCGATCATCCCTTCGAGCGCATCACGATTGACGCGCCGGTTCGACGACGAATCGAAGCGCGGATCCCTCACCCACTCCGGCCGCTCGCAGACCAGCTCGCAAAAACTGCGCCACTGCGCTTCGGTCTGGACCGCGAAGAGCACAAGCTGGCCATCACCGCAGCGGTACGATCCGTACGGCACCACGGTCGCGTGGCGCGTACCGGCCCGCGCCGGAGGCTTACCGCTGTAGAGCTGGTAGAGCGCCGGGTAGCCCATCCACTCAGCGAGGGCATCGAAGAGCGACGTCTCGACGATCTTCCCCTGTCCGGTCTGACCCCGTTCCACCAGCGCTGCCAGAATCCCGATCGTGCCGTACATCGCCGCGCCAATATCGCCGACCGAAATGCCGAGCTTGGCCATCGCCTCGTCGGTGCCGGTGGTGGCGATCACGCCCGTCTCGCCCTGCAACAGCAAGTCAAACGCCTTGCGCGTTTCGTACGGACCGCCCGAGCCGTAGCCCGATATCGAGCAGATCACCAGCTGTGGATAACGCTCGCGAAGTTCGGCCGCGCCAAGGCCAAGCCGATCGACCGCGCCCGGCCCGAAGTTCTGCAGGAAGACATCAGCGCCCTCGAGCAGCCGGTGCAGGATTTCCCGCGCTTCCGGATGCTTGACGTTCAACGAAAGCGAGCGCTTGTTCCGGTTCAGCCAGACGAAGTAGCTCGATTCGCCCTTGACGGCGGTGTCGTACCGACGGGCGAAATCGCCACCATCCGGCCGTTCGATCTTGATCACATCGGCTCCGAGATCGGCCAGGTGGCGCGAGCAAAGCGGACCCGCCACCGCCTGCTCCAGCGCGATCACACGCCTGCCCGCCAACGGTCCCTGTGCCTGATGCGTCATCATTGCTCCTCTGAAACAGTCTCTTTTGGGTCGATTCGGTCGCTCGTCAAAGGTGAATTGACCAGATTGTCAAACGACCTTGCTGCCGGTTCATCCGGAGGATGCTACCATCCCGCGCAGGTCATGTCGGGCAGCTTGCTGTTCAAGGGGGAATCAAGATGGCGACTGCGGAGTCCGCGCTGACGCCGGTGGCGCTATCGGAACGGATTGCGCCCGGAATCGTGCAACTCACGCTCAATCGTCCCTCCGCCAGGAACGCCCTGAGCACCGCGCTTGTCGAGCGATTGCTCGATCAGCTGTCCGCCCTTTCGGAAGATCACGAACTCCGGGTGCTGCTGATCACCGGCGCCGGCGATCTCGCCTTCTGCGCCGGCGCTGATTTGCACGAGCGTCGCGCCATGGATAGCCTGCAGAAGCAGGCGCACACCGATTCGATCAACGCCCTCGCCGATGCCATTGCCCTCTTTCCGGTGCCGGTGATCGCTGCCATCCGCGGGTACGCGCTGGCCGGCGGCACCGAGCTGGCGGTCGCCTGCGATATTCGCATCGCCGGCACCGACGCGGTCTTCGGCCTGCCGGAGGTCAAGATCGGCATCTTCCCGGGGGCCGGCGGCCTGGTGCGGTTGCCGCGCCTGATCGGCCCCTCCAACGCCCGCGAACTGATCTACACCGGCCGCCAGGTGCCGGTGCGCGAGGCGTTCGAATTCGGGCTGGTCGATCACATGGTCGCGCCGGAGCAGGTCATGCCGGAAGCGCGCAAACTGGCCGAGGAGATCGCCGCCAACGCGCCCCTCGCCATCCGCGCCGCCAAACGCGCCCTCTGGGAGAGCGAGGGGCTGCCGGAGCGCGCCGCCCACAAGATTGTCCAGCAACACCGCCGCACCCTCGACGATTCACGCGACTACATCGAGGGGCTAACCGCCTTCGCCGAAAAACGCCGTCCAAGTTTTGTGGGCCGGTAGCTTTTGGTCGTTGGCTTCTGGCGTCTGTCTTTTGGGAAACGAAACTGTGCCAACGACCAAAAGCCAAAAGCTAAGAGCCGTCAACAGGAGATCGACCGTGCGTATCCTGATCGCCGAATGCAAACAGGAAGTTTCCACCTTCAATCCGGCGCTCAGCGGCCGGCACGATTTCGTCTACTCGAGTGGCGACGACATCGCCGCCTTCCATGACGGCATCGATTCGGAGATCGGTGGCGC
>JADLGF010000493.1 GCA_020849415.1 Thermomicrobiales bacterium | reverse complement strand
GGAAGGGGCTCCGCCCCTTTGGGCTGGCGGTGTCGCACCCGAGGGGCGGAGCTCCTTCCGTCCCTAGCCTTGGACTTCGAGTCCAAGGGGAACCACCCGGGGGGCCCCCAGCCAGTGCGCCGCGTTGTATTGTTTGCATCGCTGGATTCCGGGGTCGCGCCCGGGCTGTCACCGGGTGGACATCAGGCGAGGGCGGGGTGCCGTGGAGATTCTTTCGAATCCCGATGTTTGGGTTGCGCTGCTGACGCTGACGGCGCTCGAGATCGTTCTCGGCATCGACAACATCATTTTCATCTCGATCCTCTCCGGCCGGCTGCCGGAAAGCCAGCGCAAACGAGCGCGCACCGTCGGGCTCGGCGCCGCGATGGTGATGCGAATCCTGTTGCTCCTCTCGATCAACTGGGTGATCGGCCTGACCGATCCGATCTTCTCCATCGCCGACAAGGATTTCTCGGGACGTGACCTGATCCTGCTGCTGGGCGGCGCGTTCCTGCTCTACAAGGCGACGAGCGAGATCCACGCCCGGTTGGAAGGTGAGGAGCACCACTCGTCCGGCGGGAAGGTGCTTTCCTTCTGGGGTGTGATCGCCCAGATCATGTTGCTCGATATCGTCTTCTCGCTCGATTCGGTGATCACCGCGGTCGGCATGGCCGACGACGTCGAGGTGATGATTGCTGCGGTGGTGATTTCGGTCGGCGTGATGCTCTTCTCGGCCGGACCGATCAGCGAATTCGTCCAGGCTCACCCGACCGTGAAAATGCTGGCCCTGAGCTTCCTGCTCATGATCGGCTTCTCGCTGATCGCCGAGGGTTGGGGTCTGCACATTCCGAAGGGGTACATCTACGCGGCGATGGGGTTCTCGGTGCTCGTGGAAATGCTCAACTTGCGCGTGGCGAAGAACAAGCCGCACACGCCGGAGCCGGTCCAGTTGCGCGAAGGCGTGGGCGTGCCCAAAGACGCGCTCGGCGACTAACGCAGTTCCCAACCCGGACTAGTCCCAAGCAGTGAAGGGAGGGCTTGTGCCCTCCCTTCACTGCTTCACCGAACTTTTGCACCGGGAGATCTTGCTCAGGACGCCGCGGCCTGCCGGCGCTGGATGGCGACCGGCAGATCGCCGCGCAGCACTTCCGCCGAACGGATCAAGAGTGAGCGATCCGCCAGGGGCAGGTCGATCCGCTTGCCGCCGGCCCGGTGCGACTCGCGCAACGCAATGGCGATTTCGAGCGCCTTGACGGCGTCATCACCCGAACAAGCCGGCTTGCCGCCCGATTCGATGCACGCCATCAGATCGTAGATCGCGTTGACGCCCGGCGCATTGATCCGCTGCGGGCGGGGAATGAAACGCTTCGCGTAGTCGCTCCGGCCCGATCGCTCGATCCAGTCGGTTTCGAGTCCATCGGCGAAAGCACGGATGGTGCCCCTGGTACCGACCACCTCGACGGACCAGTCCGAGGCGCCGCTCGACCACGTGCGGATGAACGAGCGCACCCCACCCCTGAAGGCGAGGTAGCCATTGACCTGGTGGTCGTCGTCGGAGGCGGCGAGTTCGTCGCTCTCCGATTCACCGAAGACCCAGGCGACATCGTCATCGACCAGGAACCGGATCAGGTCGATCATGTGGCTGCCGTTGTGGGAAATGCCGGCGGAGCCCATGACATTCACCTGGAGCAGGTCGCCGAGTTCGCCGTTTTCGATCTGCGCGCGGATCATTTGCCAGTAGGGATCCCAGCGGCGCGTGCACCCGACTCCGACCACGATCCCCTTGGCCCTGGCAGCGGCGACCATTTCGTCTGCGTCCGCCAGCGAGAGGGAGATCGGTTTCTCGGCGTAGATTGCCTTCACCCCTGCGTTGACGCAGTCCATGAAGATGTCGTGACGCGGCTTTGCCGGCGTGGCAATCGTGACGTAATCGAGGCGCTCCTTCGCGAGCATCTCCCGGTAGTCGGCGTAGAGATTGTCGACGCCCCACCTGGTCGAGAACGCATCACGCTGTTCCTGATAGCCGTCGGCGCCGGCGACCACCTCGATCTCCGGCACTTCCCGCAAACAGGCCATGTGGGCGTAGGGTAACGCGACGCGCGGGTGACCGATCACTTCGTCGTCGATCGTCGATGAAATCCGGCCGAGTCCGATGATGCCGGCCCGATACTTCGTCATCGTTCCACTCCTGCCCGGATCGGGCGCTCAGTCCCAATCGAAGAGCACGCCCATCGCCTCGGCGAGGCGATCGTGCAGCAGATCGTAGGCTTCCCTCGCCTGCTCCGGTTTGAAGGTGTGGGTGTGGAGTTTATCGACCTCGACTTCACCCGCCGTGACCCGGCGCATCGACTCGGCCTTCCACCAGTGGTCGGAGGCATCCATATCGATGAAGTAGCCGCCGTAGACCATCTTCCCCTGGATGGCGCCGCTATCGAGCGGCAGCGGTTGCTCCTGGTAGAGGCTGATCAGGTGCACGCGGCCGAGTTTGCGCGTCATGTCGAGCGCCTGCGGGAACGATTTCACCCCGGCCGGACCGCCGACACACTCCATGACGAGGTGCGCGCCTTTGCCGCCGGTCAGCTCCTTCACCCGCGCCACCGGATCGTGTTCGCGGATGTT
The DNA here is from genome assembly GCA_020849415.1 of Thermomicrobiales bacterium. GTDB lineage: Bacteria > Chloroflexota > Chloroflexia > Thermomicrobiales > UBA6265 > JADLGF01. The sequence continues at coordinate 812 of JADLGF010000493.1, read as the reverse complement.
GATCGTCACATCGGCGCCGACACTCTCGGCCAGTTCACAGCGCGCGTCGATGCCGTCGACGCCGATCAGCATGGCCGGGTTGTGCTTGCGCACCGCTTGAAGGACAAAATTGCCGATCAGGCCGAGACCCATTACGACCACGACTTCGTCCGGTTTCGGGGCGGAGATGTCGGTCCAGATGATGCCGGCGCCGGCCAGACCCGCGAACGCGGCCCGCTCGTAGCTGACATCGTCCGGGATCGCCTGCATGGCGTTCATGACCTTCGAATCAATGTCTCCGATCACGTACTCGGCGTGCGGCGCAATCACTGTGAAGCGCTGGCCGATCATCTCAGGATCGACATCGGGGCCGACGGCGACGACATCGCCGGTGGAGGAATAGCCGAGAATCGAGGGATCGAGCGACTCGGAGAGCCGGTAGCGCCGGCCGATTTCCGAGCCCCGGCTGATCAGCGAGCGTCGCTGCCGCACCAGCACCTGACGCGGACCGGGCGTCGGCGTGTCGGCGACACCCATGATCATGTTGCCGACGCCTTCACCTTTTTGCAGTTGCTTCATCCGCTTCGGGATGGCACTCATGCGATCTCTCCCCAGATTTCGTTCTCGACCGTTTCGATGCGGATTTCGCTGTAATCGGTGACTTGCACCGGCGCGCCGTCCCGTTCGCCAACCACGTGCGGGCGGCGGAGCACGAACTCGGCGTAGTCATTGGTGAAATAGACGACGTGCGCCACATCGAACCGGGCGATCGGCTCGGCGTCGGTCAATTCGAAACGCGGCACGATCAGCGGACCGGTATCAACCTGGAAGCG
>JADLGF010000492.1 GCA_020849415.1 Thermomicrobiales bacterium | reverse complement strand
TCTCGATCCGTTCGCCGGCACCGAATCCACGCAGGGTCAGGCGGACTTCATCGCCCGGCTCGACCTGGGAGGCGCTGGCGCCGATGCTCGGCGTGATCGTGAAGGTGCGGGTCGGATTCTTGAGCGAAGTCAACCCCTTGCCGACGATGCGGTAGGCGCCGCCGACCACGTTCGGAACGGTGACCTCGACGCTGAACGCGCCGGAGCCGTTCGCGGTGGCGGTAGCGAGCAGGGGAGCGCTGGTGCTCGACGAGTTCCAGCGTATCTCCACCCGTTCACCCGACTGGTAGCCCGAGCCGGTGACCGTCACCTTCGTGCTGGTACGACCCTGCACTGGATCGATGAGGATGCGTGGCTCGACCACCTCGATCGGCTCCGTCACCTCGAAGTCGAGGAATGGCTTGCGGCCGGAGGTTTGCGCGTGCGCGATCAGCCGGTGCGCGCCCTCGGCGGCATCCGGCACGGTCACCGTTGCGGTGAACGCACCCGAGCTATCGGCCGTCGCCGACCCGAGGTTCGGACCGCTCGACGTGTTGTTCCAGCGGAAGCGGACGAGTTCGCCGTTCTCGAACCCGGTGCCATTGACCGTCACCTGGGTGCCGGGCGGTCCCGACGTCGGGCTGAACGTGATACGCGGCGTGACGACCGTGGTGACGGTGAAGTCCTTGAACGGCTTCTTGTTCGAGCTCTGGGCGTGCGCGATCAGCCGGTGTGGCCCGTCGGACGCTGCCGGCACGGTCACGGTCCCGGTGAAGGCGCCATTGCTGTCCGCCGTTATCGATCCGAGATCGGGGCCGCTGGAGGTGTTGTCCCAGCGGAAGCGAACAACCTCACCGCTACCGAAGCCGACGCCGTTGACCGTAACCACCGTACCGACCGGCCCGGTCATCGGACTGAAGGTGATCCCGGTCGCCGGCGGCGCGGTCACGGTGAAGGCGAAGGTGGCTTCGAATCCGGAGGCACGGCCCTTCGCAATCACGGTGTAATCACCCGCCGCGGCCGACGCCGGAATCGCGATGCCGATCGAGAACGAGCCGTCCGGGTTGGCGGCGGCGGTCGAAAGCGGCGTGCCGATAGCAGATTGCCAGAAGAGATCGACGTTCTCGGAGCCGAGGAAGCGAGCACCGGTGACATCGACGACCGTCCCCGGCGCGCCGCTGGAGGCGCTGCCTTCGATCGACGGCGCCGCCTGGATGGTGATCGACCGCGACGGCTTCTGGCCGCCCTGCATGCCGAGTCCGACGATCAGGTGACGGCCATCGTCCGTCTCAGGAACGGTGATCGTCGTGGTGAATTCGCCACTTGCGTTGGCGGTGACCGTCGTCAGCAGCGTGCCCGAGGAACCGGTGGAATCCCAGTAGATGCGGACACTCTCGTTGGCTCCGTAACCGCGGCCGGTGACCGGAATCACCGCGCCGACGAACGCCGTTGTGATGTCGATGGATATGCGCGGAACGGTGAGCTCGGTCGAGGCGTCAGTGACGGTGAAGGTTCGCGACGCCTGTAGCGCCGAATCGTTCCCCTTGGCCACGATCAGATCGTTGCCGGCCGGCGCCGACGGGATCGTGACGTCGACGCTGAACTCCCCGGCGGCGTTGGTGGTCGCAGTCGTCAGCACCTGGCCGGTCGAACCGGTCGACTTCCAGAAAATGGTGACCGGCTCCTGCCGGTGGTAGCCGGCACCATTCACCGTCGTTCCCGATCCCGCCGCGCCACTGGTCGGTTGCAGTGTGATCCGGGTCGCGGGCAGGAGCAGGAAGCTGCGGGATGCCTGCTTCAGGCTGGTCTGGCCCTTGCCGACCAGGTGATACGAACCGGGATCGCCCGACGGAATCGTCACGTTCACGCTGAAGCTGCCGGAACCGTTGGTAACGGTCGTTGCGATCGGCGCACCGCTGGTGGAGTGCCAGTAGATGCCGATTGATTCGTTCGCGCCGTAGTTCGTGCCGGTCACGGTCACGACATCGCCGCCGTGTCCACTCAGCGTCGAAGGGGTCACGCGGGCAGGCTCGGTCGGATCGGAGGCGGGCTGGAGACATGCGTCGCGCGCGGATGCGACGTCTTCACCCGTCTGCCAGAGGAGCGAAACGACCACCGTGCCGATGCCGGCGCCGTACTGGAAGCCGATATCGACCCAGGTGCCGTCGGCGATGTCGATCGCCGCCCGATTGCCGGTCTCGTAACCGACGTTCGACCGTCCGATGCCGTTACTCATGCCGTAGCCGACATCGAGTCCGTCACGGGCGGCGTCGGTCCCCGGGTACCCCTGCGGCAGGATGTTAACCGTACCGGTGAGATTGTTCAGGCTGCGCTGCTCGGAGGGCGCCCACCAGTTGTCATTGGTGAACCATGGGCCGAGATCGTAGACCGGCTCGACCCGGCAGATGCCGGTGGCGGGGTTCGTCACCCGCACGTAACACGTGCTGGCGCCGCAATCGGTAATGTGGCCGTAGGTGGCGTGCGTGGTGCCGGGCGTGAGCCAGTGGCAATTCCGTCCGGCGCAGGCCGGCAGCGAGACGAAATGATCGTTCGGCACGATCACATGTCCGCTGGAGGTGGTGCCGCCGACCAGCCCCTCACGCGTCGCTGTCACCTGGTAGGTGCCGATGCCGAGCACCGCGCCGCCGACGATCGCGCCGGCCTGGGTGACCGCGAAGGTGTCGGTAGCGAAGAGTCCGTCGGAAACGGCCCGGACCGGGTAGGACCCGGCTGCAATCGCCGGCACGGTGAAGGAGCAGTTGAACGATCCGTCGTTCGTCGTCCGGCCCGAGCAAACGACCGTGCCGTTCGCGCCGTTGGTGGCGTTGAAGCGGAGCGAGATCGCCTTGTCAGCGCCGAAGCCGCGCATCCAGGCGGACGCCGTCGAGCCGGCCGCGCCACCCGAGGGATTCACATCCATGCTCGGCGAGATCGTGAGTGTGCCGCTTACGCTGCGGCCGCTCGTCACGCCGCGCGCGGTGATGGTGTGG
>JADLGF010000491.1 GCA_020849415.1 Thermomicrobiales bacterium | reverse complement strand
CGTGACCGTGCACGGCGACTTCTTCCTCTTCCCCGATGACGCCTTCCCGGCCTTGGCCGCTGCCCTTGAGGGAACCCCGGCCGGGCTCGATTCCACCCACATCGCGGATCGGGTGCGTCGCGGTCTGCCGGCCGGCGCCGAGCTGGTGGGAGCCTCGCCCGAGGCGATCGCCACCGCCATTCAGCGCGGACTCGCGGCCGCGGGAGATCGGGCATGAGCGAGCAACCATTGCCAACCCAGATCACGGCCGATCCGGCGATTTCCGATCGCATCGCCGAGGTGGCCGATCGCTGGCGCGATCATGAGTGGGAACTCATTCGCGCCACGCCGCTTGCGCCAAACATGAATCTCGCCCTCGATGAGGTGCTCACCAGCGCCGTCGGCCGGGGGGATCGTAAACCGACCCTCCGCTTCTGGGGGTGGGATCGCCGGGCGGTCATTCTAGGCCGCTTTCCATCAGTAAAGAACGAGGTCAATGTCGAGGCGGCCGCGGCCGAGGGGATCGAGATCGTGCGCCGGATCAGCGGCGGCGGGGCGATGCTCGTGGAGCCGGAAGGGGCGATCACCTGGTCGGTCTACGCGCCCGAATCGCTGATTCGAGGCCTGAGTTTTGCCGAGAGCTACGCCTTTTTCGACGCCTGGGCGGTGCTCGCCCTGCGCCGGCTCGGACTGGAGGCCTGGTACGCCGGGCTGAACGATATCACCGCCTCGGGCGGCAAGATCGGCGGCGCCGCGCAGGCGCGCCGCTGGAACGCCGTGTTGCACCACGTCACCATGGCGTACGAAATGAACGGCGAATTGCTGAACCGCGTGCTGCGGGTCGGCAAGGAAAAGCTGAGCGACAAGGGCATCCAGAGCGCCGCCAAGCGGGTCGGGCCGCTGCGTCAGCAGACCGATATGCCTCGCGAAGCCCTCATCGAGCACTTCATCGAAGCCTTCGCCGATCAGGCGCCCCTCACCGAAAGCACCCTGACTCCGGAAGACATCGCCGCCGCCGAAGAGTTGATCGAAAAACGCTTCGCCACCGATGACTGGGTGAACTTCCTGCCGTAGGCGTTCGTGTCCCATACCTCGTAGAACTCGTAGGGAGGGCATGAAACCCTCCCTACGGAATGTTCGTATTCCCTCTAAACCTCGTAGACCTTCAGCACTTCGTCGCCGTAGTGGTTGATCACCTTGACCGCGATCTTGCCGGTTTCGGGGGGTGGGAAGGGACGGCTGGTCGTGCGGTAGAGGGTTGACCAGGCGTCCTCGTCGATCTCTGCGCGCAGCGCCCGCTTCAGGCGGTCATACGGATCGCCGGCGCCGGTGAAGTAGGCGTGCCGGACGAAGAAACTGGCGTCGTCGTAGTTGGTGTCGATGAACCAGCAGGCGATGTCGTCGGTGGAACTCGGGCGGATGACGCCGGTGGTCGGATCGTAGACATCGACCCCATGAATCGAAACCTCGATCTCGCCGTCCGGTGTTCGGTTGATCTCGACATCGGGCTCGCCGAAGACCATGAAGAGATTGCCCGCCCCGGTTTTTTTGAGCAGTTCGTCGCCCATCGCCAGATCGGGATTCATGCGGGTGACGAGTACGGTCAGATTGCCGTAGCGGGTCGCTTCTTCGGAAACGTGCGGATCGAAGGCGAATCCGCAGACGACGAGGATATCGAAGCCGACTCCACGCACCGCCTCGATCGCCGCCTCCTTGAGAAACTGCGGACTGACCGTGCCGTGCTCCGGACCGATCGCAACCGCCACCCGCTTCACCTCGCCCGCCTGATCCTGATACTCGCCGACCGCGTCGATCCGCTTGCCGGCGAAGGGATCGAGCCGGGCGAATGTGAGCTTTTCGCCCTTGACCGTGTTCTGAACGCCGGCCTTGCGCAGGTTATCGAGAATCATGGTCACGAAATCGCCCTGGCGAGCTTCCTCCTCGGGGAAGACATCGCCGTCCCAATCGTTGTCGGCGGTGCTGAGCACGCGGTGGGGTGAGAGCGACTCGACCGTGAACGGACCGCTCACCCGCACCCGTTTGTTGTCTTCGTAGGGTTGATCGTAGAGCGTTTCGAATTCGGCGTGCCGGGCGATGGCGGCGTCGATCTCCTCACGGGTCATGCCTTCCCGTATATCGGGATTGTTCGCGATCGATTTGAGCGTGATGTGCGGCACCCGCTTATAGACGAAGCCCTTGCGAATGTCCTCATCGGTCCGGTAGGGCGGCGCGACCTTGCCGGTCAGCTCCTGTTCCTTGGCAATACCGGCGGGTGAATCAGCGAGGAGGTAGAAGGGGTACTTCGCTGCCATCAGCCGGGTCCGGGCCAACGCCAGCGCCACCCGCGAGGTGTCGATGGTGATCCACCGCCGCCCCCATTGCTCGGCGACGTACGCGGTCGTGCCTGAACCACAGGTGGGGTCGAGCACCAGATCGCCGGGGTCGGTGGTCATCAGAATGCAGCGTTCAGCGATCTTGGTGTTGGTTTGAACTGCGTATATCTTTTCTTCAGTGAACTGCCCGGTCAACGTGTCAGTCCATATGCTGTTTCGCGACTTAAGCTCAAAATCCCTAGCCAATCTTACATATTGGATACTATTTCGAGATGTATGAATCCGATCAGCAAGTAAGAGTCGTTCCATTCCTGCGGGATACTGAGCCTTCCAGTGATTGTTTGAGCTTGGAGAATAGGTAATCCCGTTCACCACAAAAGGCTGGGGAGATGAGGATCCACCAGAACTCAATATATTGTCTGGTTTATATACTTCGGCACCCTCGGGAAGAGCTTGCTCTTGTCGAAGCTCCCCCGCAGTCGCTGAACGCATAATGCCGTCAGACAAACGGAGCCATTTATATCCACTAGTTCCCAATGGCTTGGGAGTCTCTTCAAAGAGCGCTCGAACCTTTATCTGACTCTTGTTACGTGCATACCAAAGTAAGAAGTCTCCTCCCCTTGCAAGTTCATTGGTTTCAAACCCACTGGTGGTAGCAAAGGTGATCAAAGAAACGAAATTCTCAGGACCTAACACTTCGTCAAGGATGTTCCTCACAAGGTGCAGATTTTCGTCACTCATTTGCACGAAGATGCTGCCGGTTTCAGAAAGAAGCTCCCGTGAGGTCATAAAGCGATCGCGCAGATAGCTCAGATACGAGTGAATCCCTAGCTTCCAAGTATCACGAAATGCCTTCACTTGCTCGGGCTGGCGGGTGGCGTCGGCGGCTGATCCGTCCTTCACATCGCGCTTGCGGGTGCTGACTTGCCAGTTCGAGCCGAATTTGATGCCGTAGGGCGGGTCAATGTAGATAGTCTGGACTTTCCCTTTCAGCCCCTCTTTCTCGGACAGGCTGGTCATGACGAGCAGCGAATCGCCGAGGATCATCCGGTTCGACCAGTGCTGCTGGTGCTGGTAGAACTCGACCTTTTGCGCGAACTCGCCGCTCATGCCGTTGAAATCGGCGAAGAAATCGAGTTGGGCCGTTTCCGGTTGGGCTGAGTTCTTGCGGAGATCGTCTATCAAGGCCTGCGGATGAATCTTCTCCTGGATGTAGATCGGCACGTTCGCCACTTCGAGCGGTTGGCTGTCCTGCTCGTCCTTCCCTTTCCAGACCAGTTGAGGATCGAGCGAGGGATCGCGCGGGTAAAGCACGGTTTTCGGCGATTCCTCATCGCGCGCCACAAAATCGCGCAACTCCTCCGTCGGGATATTGGCCCGGGTTTCCTTGTGCCGGATCGAATCAACTTCGATCGGCGCTTTCGGCTTACGGCTGCGGGATGTGGACATGCGAGACACTCCTTGAAAACCACTCAATCCGTAGAGGGTTTTATGCCCTCCCGCGCCCAAAGGGCGCCGTTCCTGTTTCGTCGCGGAGTCGTTTCCAGAGGAACGGCCCCGAATCGCACCCGAACCGGTCGTACGGCCGGCGGGAGGGCATGAAACCCTCCCCTACGAGATAACCGTAAGGTTGCCGGCTCGCAGGGCCGCGACATGATCGCGGATCAGTTTCATGGCT
>JADLGF010000490.1 GCA_020849415.1 Thermomicrobiales bacterium | reverse complement strand
TCGATCTCGGTGTCGATTCCGGCCAGCTCCGCTTCGGTGGCGATGCCATCGAGCGTCAGGCGGGCCGCCAGCGACACGATCGGATCGCGCAGCTTCCACGCCTCGATCTCCTCGAGGGTCCGGTAGCCGGCCAGTCGCGCGCCCTCGGCGTGCGGCCGCACCCGGTAGGTGCGCGCTTCGATCAGGGTCGGGCCTCCCCCACTCCGCGCCCGCTCGATCGCCGTCTTCGCCACCTCATACACGGCGATAACATCGTTTCCGTTCACCTGTACACCCGGCAGCCCGTAGTTGGCGGCGCGGGCGGCGACATCGGTGCTGCGGGTGGTGGCATCGAAGGACATTTCGGTGGCGTAGAGGTTGTTTTCACATACGAAGAGCACCGGCAGGTCGAAGACCGTGGCAAGATTCAACCCTTCGTGAAAGGCGCCGTTGTTGCTGGCGCCATCGCCGAAGTACCCCACCCCCACATGCGGCTGCTTCTTTAGCTTAAACGAGTAACCGGCGCCGGTCGCCTGCAGGATGCTCGGCGCCACGATGCCGCTGGTGCCGAGCAGCCCCACCTCCGGGGCGAAGAGGTGCATCGAACCGCCGCGGCCTTTCGAAACGCCGGTCTCCTTACCGAAGAGCTCGGCGATCAGCGGACCCGGCTCCACCCCCTTCGCCAGCGCGTGCCCGTGTCCGCGGTGGGTGCTGAAGATGACATCGTCGCGCGTCAGGTGCGCGGACACCCCGACCGCCACCGCCTCCTGCCCGATGTAGGTGTGGCACCCGCCCGGCACCTGCCCCGCCTCCACCGAGCGCACCAATTGCTCCTCGGTTTTCCGGATGAGGGTCATCTCGCGATAGAGCCTGAGGAGGGTGTCGCGATCGATTCCGCTGGTCGAAGCGAGGTCTTGGGACATTGAAAGCGCCTCCGGGCATTGAGCGTGAGGGCCGAAACAGGTCTGGTTGGCGCATTGTCGCAAGAAGTAGAGACGCGTGCTGGCTTTGACAAAAGAGCCGCGGGCATCCGTGTTACTTGCGCGCTATTTCCGTGGGTTCGAAACCCACGGCTAAGTCAGACGAACGTCCCTTCAGGACTGAATGGTTCGGCGGTTGCGTTCAGCGCAGTCCCGAAGGGACTTTCGGTGGTTTAGCCCATGGTTCTGAACCATGGGCCCATCGCCAAACATCCGAGACCACCGACCTAAATCGGCGACACCATGTCCACCCCGTAGAGCCCGCAAACACGCGCGATGTCCGCCACGGTCGCCTCGGCGATCGGGATGCCGGATTCCAGGCGTTCGGTGCGCGCCCGACGCTCCGGATCGCCCGGGAGGAGAATCTCCTCGACCCCGGCGGCCGGGCGGGCGTTCAGCACGGCGGCGCACTGCGCTTCGATCCGTTCGATGAATTCGTCGTACGGGGCGAAACACTCCGGGTCGATTGCGAGCAGCACCGGACCATTCACGCCGCGCGGTCCGGTGTAACTGCTCGGATCCATCCCGGCCAGGCCGCGACCCAGCAGCTGCGCCAGAAAACTCAACCCCGAGCCCTTGTGCTCGCCGAAGGTGAGGATCGCGCCGCCAGCGTAGAAATCGTTCGGATCGACGGTCGGGTTGCCAGCCGCATCGAGCAGCAGGCCGGGCGGTACGCTGACCCCCTTCGCCCGCGCCACCTTCAGCTTGCCTTCGGCGATGGCGGCGGTGGCGATATCGAGGCTGATCGGCTGCTCGCGATCGGCGCGCGGCATCGCCCACGCGATCGGATTGGTGCCGAAAACCCGGCTGCTCGTGCCGAACGGACTGACCGACGGCGCGCAATTCGCCAGCGCGATCCCGATCAGGCCCTGCCTGGCCAACGCCTCGACATACGGCCCGACCCGGCCGATGTGGTAGCTCTGCGCCACGGCCACCGCCGCAACGCCAAGCTCCCTCCCAATCTCACCGGCCAGTTCCGTGGCCGCCCACATGGCCGGCTGACCGAACCCACGATTGGCATCGACCAGCCCGGTCGCGCCCTTGCGGCGGGTTACGCTCGCCCGCGCGCCTGGTTCGACCACCCCTTCCGTCACCGCATCGATGTACCCGCCGAGTCGGATCACCCCGTGCGAATCGTGCCCGGTCAGATTCCCTTCGATCAGCGATCCGGCCACCCTCGCCGCGTCATCGGGGTGAGCGCCGGCGGCGGCGATCACCGCCAGGGCCATGGCGTGCAACGGTTCGTGCGCGAAGAGGGGCATTCAGAACTCCAGTCGTTGGTCGCTGCGTGAGGATTTCGGATGCGGAAGCGCCGGTCGGATCGATCAGATCGACTCCGCCCGGCGTTTCATTCTCGCAGACTCGTTCGTTGCGCTTAGGCGGCGCGATCTGAATCCGGCGCGTGACCCTCGACATCGATCTTCGGCAACAGGCGATCGAGCCAGCGCGGCAGCCACCAGTTGCGATCGCCAAGCAGTTCCATACTGGCCGGCACCAATAGCATCCGGACCACCGTGGCATCGAGCAGCACCGCCACCGCCAATCCGACCCCGAGCAGTTTGATCGCCCGGTCGGCATCGAACAGGAAGCTGCCGAACACCGCCACCATGATCGCCGCCGCCGCGGTAATCACCTTGGCGGTCGCGGCCAGGCCATCAGCCACCGAACCGCGGCTGTCGCCGGTCCGGCGCCACTCCTCCCGCACGCGCGAAAGCAGGAAGACCTCGTAGTCCATCGAGAGGCCGAAAACGATCGCGAAGAGCAGCATCGGCGCCCAGGGTTCGATCGGGGCCGGCTGCACACCGGTGATGCCGCTCAGCCAGCCCCACTGGAAGAGCGCCACCACCACGCCGTACGCCGCGCCGATCGAAAGCAGATTCATGATCACCGCTTTCAGCGGCACGAAAATCGAGCGAAACACCACCATCAGCAGGATGAACGAAAGCGCCAGCACCACCGCGAAGACGTAGACGAGACGCGATTGCAGGTAGGCGGCGTAATCGATGTTGACCGCGTTGGCGCCGGTGACATTGACCTGAAACCCGAT
>JADLGF010000489.1 GCA_020849415.1 Thermomicrobiales bacterium | reverse complement strand
TGCGCGATTTGCTCGAACGGCGGCTGACCGAGATCACCACCGCCGTCGCCGAGGGTTTCGGCGCGACCGCGACGGTCGATTACCGGCGCGGCTACCCGCCGACGATCAACGACGAGGCGTACACGGCGCTGGTGGCCGAGGTCGCCGCCGAGGTGGTCGGCGCCGAGAATGCCAGCGTCGCGGCCGCGAAAATGGCGGGTGAGGATTTCAGCTACTTCCTCGAAGAGCGGCCCGGCTCCTTCTTCTTCGTCGGTGTTCGCAACGAGGAAAAGGGAATCGTTTGGCCGCACCACCACCCCCGCTTCGATCTCGACGAAGAGGGCCTGAGCTACGGCATCGAAACGATGGTCCGCGTGGTGACGCGGTATCTCAATGACGGGGTCTGAACGCAAGGTTCCGCGTACCTGGTTCCGAGTTCCGGGTACAGGACCACGCATTTCGTACCCGAAACGCGGAACTCGGAACTGAGTACGCGGAACCCAACGAACGGAGTGAGTTGAATGAGCACCGTGACCGATAACCTGCAATCCGATATCGATGAAATCATGCCGGGGGTGATCGCCGACCGGCGCTATCTCCACACGATTCCTGAAATCGGCATGGAGCTGCACGATACGGCGGCCTACGTGCTGGAACGGCTGAAGGCGATCGGGGTCGAGGATATCAAGACCGGCATCGCCGTCACCGGCATGACCGCGCTGGTGAAGGGGACGAAGCCGGGACCGGACCGGGTGGTGATGCTGCGCGCCGATATGGACGCGCTGCCGATCCTGGAGGAGACGCCGGTCGAGTTCATTTCGACCCGCCCGGGCGCGATGCACGCCTGCGGCCACGATGCCCACACCGCCATGCTCCTCGGCATCGCCCGGCTGCTGATGGACCGCCGCGATCAGTTCTCCGGCACGGTGAAGCTGCTCTTCCAGCCCTGCGAGGAGATTCCGCCCGGCGGCGCCAAATTCATGATCGAGGAAGGGGTGCTGGAGCATCCGCACGTCGATGCCGTCTTCGGCATGCACGTGTCGTCTGACACGCCGGTCGGGGAGATTCGCTTCCGACCGGGCGCATCGTCCGCCAATTCCGACCGGGTGCTGATCACTGTGCAGGGCAAGGGTGGCCACGGGGCCATGCCACACGAATCGATCGATCCGGTGATCACCGCCGCCCACATCGCCATCGCGCTGCAGACGATCGTCGCCCGCAATCTCGATCCGGTCGATTCGGCCGTGATCACGGTTGGCAAGCTGGCCGCCGGTGAGGCAAACAACGTCATCCCCGACACCGCCGAGATGAAACTGACGGTGCGAACCTTCCTGCCGGAAACGCGGGCGATGGTGAAGGAGCGGATTCACACGCTCGCGACCAGCGTCGCCGCCGCCTTCGGCGCCACGGCGAACGTCGAGTACTCGGAGGGCTACCCCTCGGTCATCAACGATGTCGCCTGCACCGCGCTGGTCGAGGCGGTCGCCCAGGAGGTCTGCGGTCCGGAGCACGCCGTTCAGGAAAAAGCCCAGATGGGCGGCGAAGATTTCAGCTACTTCCTGCAGCAGCGGCCCGGCGCCTTCTTCTACGTCGGCACCCGGCGTGAGGAGAACGGCATAGCGTGGGGCCACCACCACCCGCGCTTCGATGTCAACGAGGACGGCCTCGCCTACGGCATCGAAACGATGTCCCGGGTGGCGATGCGCTACCTGAACGACGGGGTCTAAACACGAGGTTCTGAGTTCCGCGTTCCGGGTTCCGGGTACGGGAATGCGGTCGATAACGCGGAACCCGGAGCTAAGCACGCGGAACGCGGAACCCGGAACGCGGAACCCAACGAACGGAGTGAGTTGAATGAGCGCAGTTGTGGATTCGTTGCGATCGGATATCGATGAAATCATGCCGGGGGTGATCGCCGATCGGCGGTATCTCCACACGATTCCGGAACTCGGGCTGGAGTTGCCGAAAACGGCGGCCTACGTGCTGGAGCGGCTGAAGGCGATCGGGGTCGAGGAGATCAAGACCGACATCGCCGTCAGCGGCATTACGGCGCTGATCCACGGCACGAAGCCGGGTGCGGCGAAGGTCGCGCTGATTCGGGCCGATATGGACGCCCTGCCGATCCTGGAAGAGAACAAGGTCGAGTACGTCTCCACCCACGCCGGCGCCATGCACGCCTGCGGGCATGATGCGCACACCTCGATGCTGCTCGGGATCGCGTCGCTGCTGATGGAGCGGCGCGATCAGTTCTCCGGCACGGTGAAACTCCTTTTCCAGCCCGGCGAGGAGGGTCCTGGCGGGGCTGAGCCGATGATCGCGGAGGGTGTGCTCGAGAACCCGCACGTCGACGCCGTCTTCGGCATGCACGTTGGATCGGGGCTCCCGGTCGGGAAGGTCGCCTTCAAGCCGGGACCGGCGCTCGCTTCGGCCGATAGCGCCACGATCGTCATCCAGGGCAAGGGCGGACACGGCGCATCGCCGCACCTCGGCATCGACCCGATCGTCGTTTCGGCGCACATTGTCATGGCGCTGCAAACGATTGTCGGACGGAACGTCGATCCGATCGACACCGCCGTCGTGACGGTTGGGATGATCGGCGCCGGCGAGGCGAGCAACGTCATTCCCGACACAGCCGAGATGCGCCTGACGATCCGCGCCTTCAAGCCGGAGATTCGCGATTTTCTGGAGGAGCGGATCACCGCGATCGCGACCTCGGTCGCCGCATCGTACGGCGCCACCGCGAACGTGATGTACGAGCGTGGCTATCCGCCGACGGTGAACGATCCCGAGTTCACCGCGCTGGTCCAGCAGGTCACGATCGAGACGCTCGGGGAAGAGAACGCGATCCTGGCGCCGCCGCGCATGGGCGCGGAGGACTTCAGCTACTTCCTGGAACAACGCCCCGGCTCCTTCTTCTTCGTCGGCACCGGCAACGAGGAGAAGGATTGCTCGTGGGGTCACCATCACCCCCGCTTCAACGTCGATGAAGAGGGGCTCGCCAACGGCATCGAGGTGATGGTGCGGGTGGTGGAACGCTACCTGAACGACTGAGCGCGGCCTTCAGCGAACGACGTTAGAACCCCGTCCCGGCGCCCGCCGGGGCGGGGTTCATTGCTTGATGGGGGCGCCACTTGCCGTCGACAGCAATCCCTCATTCAGCGTTGTCACGAGATACGCTTCGCCACCGCGCCTGAAAACGAGTCTGGGCATTGCCCCAGCCATTTTGAGCGGTTCGGAGCTTCGTTCAACGCAGGATGACCATGGCGCACCCTGACGCGAGTGTCCAAGGACGATTGACGCCGAATCGCACTACATTCGGACAACGAGACTCATTCTCAACTAGCGGGCAAAACGGTGTAGACTAAGGGAAACGCTGGGACACTGGCGCGTGTTACGCCGGTAGTCTGGCGGTCTGTGCCTGTGACTCACATTCTGAGTGGTTTTCAGCCCAAGTTCCGCTGGAGGAATGCACCATGGCGAACAAATCGAACGGCGAAAAGCCGACCCTGACTACGCGGCAGGGCCACCCCGTTTACAACAACCAGGAACTCCGCACCGTCGGCAACCGTGGCCCGGCGACGATGGAGAACTACCACTTCTTCGAGAAGATGTCGCACTTCGATCGCGAGCGCGTCCCCGAGCGGGTGGTGCACGCACGCGGAGCGGTGGCGCACGGGGTCTTCGAGGCGTACGGCACGATCGGCGATGAGCCGGCTAGCGCCTACACCCGGGCAAAGCTCTTCCAGGAGAAGGGGAAGCAGACCCCGATCTCGATCCGCTTCAGCACCGTCGCCGGTGGCCGCGATTCCTCCGAAGTGGCGCGCGATCCGCGCGGCTTCGCGGTCAAGTTCCGCACCGAGGATGGCAACTGGGACCTCGTGGGCAACAACCTGCCGGTCTTCTTCATCCGCGATGCCACCAAGTTCCCCGATTTCATTCACTCGCAGAAGCCCGATCCGGTCACCAACAACCGGCAGGATCCGAACCGCGTCTTCGATTTCATCGCCGCCTCGCCCGAGGCGATGCACATGGTGACCTGGGTCTTCTCGCCGCGGGGCATTCCGGCCAACTACCGCGAGCACGATGGCTTCGGCGTCAACACCTACCGGATGGTCAACGCCGCCGGCGAGGGGGTGCTCGTCAAATATCACTGGAAGAGCCAGCAGGGGATTCGCAGCCTGACCGCCGCGCAGGCGGCCGAGATTCAGGCGACCGAACTCGGCAGCGCTACCAAGGATCTCTACGAGGCGATCGCGCGCGGCGATTACCCGAAGTGGGAACTCAACGTGCAGATCATGAGCGACGATGAGCACCCGGAGCTCGATTTCGATCCGCTCGATGACACCAAGACCTGGCCGGAGGATAAGTTCCCGCTCCGCCCGGTGGGGATGATGACCCTGAATCAGGCGCCGGACAATTTCTTCGCCGAGAGCGAGCAGATCGCCTTCGGCACCGGCGTTCTGGTCGATGGTCTCGAATTCTCCGACGACAAGATGCTCGTCGGCCGCACTTTTAGCTACAGCGACACCCAACGCTACCGTGTCGGCACCAACTACCTGCAGTTGCCGGTCAACCGGCCGGTGGTCGAGGTCAACACCAATCAGGCCGACGGCACGATGGCGTATCACGTCGATAACCGCGGCGCGCTGCCGACGGTGAACTACGAACCGTCGGTGCTGGCGGGTCACGCCGAGGCGGACGACAGCTACTGCGAATACCGGCCGGAGGTTGCGGGCCAGATTCAGCGCGCTCCGATCGATCGCACCAACAACTACCAGCAGGCGGGCGAGCGGTACCGCACGATCGATCAGTGGGAGCGGGACGATCTCGTCCAGAATCTGGTCGGCGAGCTGAAGAACTGCAAGCCCATCCTGCAGGAGATGATGCTCGAGCACATCTACAAGTGCGACGCCGAGTTCGGTGAGCGCGTGGCCGCCGGCATCGGCGTCAGCCTCCCGGCCTCGGTACTCGCCCCGGCCGACTAGCCCTCGAGCCGTCAGTCATCAGCCGACAAGCCGTCAATCGTCAAGCCGTCAGGTGAAAACCTGACGGCTTGATGGCTGACGGCTTGATGGCTCAGACGGTGGAATCCCCGAGCAGTTGCAGGAAATGGGCCTGGGCGACGATACAGCGTTCGAGTTCAGCGAGATCAACGCTTTCATTAGCGCCGTGAATCTTCGCAAACTCGACATCCTGGGCGCCCCAAAGGATGAATTCCGCTCCCGGCGCCGCCGCTTCGAGCGTATTCAGTAGCGGAATCGAGGCACCGGAGCCGATGAACTCGCAGGGCGCGCCGAACGCTTCGGTCATGGCGGCTCGGGCGGCGGTGATCGCCGGACCACCCTTCGGCACCTGAAACGGAGGTCCGGCCTTCACCTTCTCGACCGTCACCTGCACGCCCCAGGGCGCAGCTGCTTCGAGATGTTGCATCAGCGCCTCGAGTTCGGCATCCTCATCCGAACCAGGCACGATTCGCATCGACAGCCGGGCTTTCGCCGAAGGCTGGAGCACATTGCCGCCATCGGCCACGGTCGGCACATCCATGCCGAGCACCGTTACCGATGGGGATGACCAGAGCCGGGTGGAGAGCGAACCGCGCCCAATCAGGTCAACCCCCGGGAGCAAGCCGGTCGCTTCCCGGTAGAGTTCTTCGGGGAAATCGGCGCCCTCCCATTCGAAGCGGGTCGTTCCCGGCACCACCGTTTCTCCGGCGTCGTTTTGCAGCGTGGCCAGGATCCTGATCAAAGCCATCAGCGCATCGGGCACCGCCCCGCCGAATTTGCCGGAGTGAACTGCTCCGGCCAGAGTGCGAACCTCGACGTTGCAGGCAACATCGCCCCGCTCAGAAACGGTGATCACCGGTTCGCCGGCGCGGGTATTGCCCAGATCGGTGATCACGAAGACATCACAGGCGACGATTTCGGGGTTAGCGGTGACGAAGGGACCGAGGTGGCTTTTCGTTTCCTCTTCACCCTCGATCAAGAACTTCACCGTCACCGGCAGGTCACCTTGAAACACGCGCACCGAGGCGGCGTTTTGCACGAGGCCCGATTTGTCATCGGCTGCGCCACGCCCGTATAGCCGGCCGTCGCGCAGCTCCGGTTGGAACGGATCGGAGTTCCAACCCTGCTCCATCGGCGCGGGCTGGACATCATAGTGCCCGTACATGAGAACGACCGGTGCGCCCTCCGGGCCCTGTACCTCGCCGTAGACGGAGGGATAGCCATCCGGAATCTCGATCAGGTGCGCATTATCGACCCCCGAGCGTTTCAGCAGGTTGACGACCGCGTTCGCGGCTTCGAGGATCGGTTCGGACGGATAGCCCGGAAAGGCGCATGAGGGAATCGCGACCAGATGAGAGAGATCTCCGGTCACCTCGTCCATCAGCTCGCGAACGCGGCTGCGAAGGATGGCCAGATCAGGCATCGTGCGTTGCTGCCGACGCTGCGCCGCTTGTCGTCACCAGAATCACCTCTACCGTCGTCAGCGATTCGGCCACCGCGCCGACCGGGGATCGCATGATCGCAACGCCGTTGACGCCCGAACCGTCGATCGGCTCGAGGCTGATCAGAATCAACCCCTGATCGATGTACTCGTCCTGATCCGGAAGGTGAATGTCGCCGCAGGCGACTTGTGCGCCAGCTCGATCGGTGATCACCATTGAATAGGCACTCTCTCCGAGCAGGGTTAGCTGGCTGAAGCCCGGCACCGTGCGGGCGCCGAAGTAGATGCCATCCGGGCCTGTCGCGTCTCGCACGGTGTAGGGATTGAACGAGTAGTCGTTGGCGCCGGTCGAGATCTTGAGCCGTATCTCATCAGTCGGTCCAGCGCAGGTTCCGCTCTGGACATAGCCGTTGAAGCTGCCTGATTCCTGGGCGGCGCCGGGGATCGCCGCGAATCCGGCCAGTATCAGCAGGGCGGCCGCGATCACCAGCCGTTTCGGGTTACGCATCGGTATCCCTCCTCCTAGACGATGATGTTTGCGAGCGGTATTGCGATGGCCATGGTTACCAGCAACGCCACGAGCATCGGCACGAGAAACGCGTGATTGATCATGAATTTCCCGAGCTTGGTCGACCCGGTTTGGTCGGTGGCGACCGTCGCAACCTGCGAGCCATTGATCGGGAAGAGGTAAATGCCGATCACGGCCGGCCACATACCGATCACGGTTGCCACCGAAAGGGAGGCGAGGCCGATCGGCACGATCGCCTGGGTGGCGCTCGATTGGCTGGTCGTCATCGCCGCGACCGCGAAGAGCGCCAGCGCGAAGGCCCACGGGTTGTCCTTCACGAAATCGGCCACCGGCTGAACGACGGTCTCCTGGTTGTTGTTGATGAAGGTGTTGGCGAGCCACGAAAAGCCGAAGAGAGCGATCGCGGAGATGATGCCCGATTTGAAGATCGTCGAGGTCATCACGCTGTCTGTCTTTACCTTGAAGAGCAGCATTTGTAGCAGGGCGACGGTGAACATGACCATCTGGATAATCGGGCTCATGCCGAGCGCCGAGGCGGAATCGCCGGCGCCGATCGTCGGGCGAAGTCCATCGAAAGCGCCCATGAGGGTGATGAGCATTACGCCGGTGAGGAAGATGAGCGCGCTGGCCTTTGCCTGGGGTGGCAGATCGGACTTGAGGAATTCATCGACCGGGCGCGGCGCCTCGATAGTGCCGTCGGCGATCTTGGCCTGAATCTCGGCATCATCGGCGATGTCCGGGCCACCGAAGATCTTGGCGATGAACCCGGCCACCAGCAGACCGACCACAGACGAAGGCACCATCACCAGCAGAACATCGGTGCTGCTGAACTCGGGGCCGAGAAGCGAGGTGAACGCTGCCATTGCCGCCGAAACCGGGCTGGAGGTGATGGCGAGCTGCGAGGCAACCGCCGAAAGCGCTAGCGCCTTGACCGGCCGGATGCCGTTTGCGTAGGCCAACTGATAGATGATCGGCAGGAGGGCGAAGTAAATGTTGCCCGTCCCGGCCGCGACCGTGAAGGCAAACGCAGTCAACGGGGCGATGAAGACGAGCTGCGAGGGATTCTTCTGAATGATTCCCGCGGCCTTTTGCACCAGCCAATCAATGCCGCCGGCCGCCTGCATGGCGCCGGCCGCGGTCACCACCGAGATAACAATGAAGAAGGCATCGGTTGAAGGTGATGCCGGATCGCACTGCAGCAGAAATACGAGGAGTAGCGTGCCAACGACGCCCCAAAGTCCGAGCATTAGGCCGCCGGACCGCGCTCCCATGAAAATCGAGCCGATAAGCACCAGCGCCTGGAGCGCCACCATCAGCCAGTCGGGCATACCCACTCCCCTTCGCTTTTTCCCGTCGGCCGTCGCCGGAACCCCGGCGTTATCCGTTGAGATCGAACTGCGGTGCGATATCGAGCAGGAAGCTCAGATCGGAGCCATCGGTATATTCAGAAGCCTCTTCACCACGCCGAAAGAGCCGGGCGCCCGTGGAACCACCGAGGGTTAGTTGGTCGCCGGTCCGGCGGAGCCAGGCGCCTTCGCGCAGGCCGAGGACGGGAACATCGTTTTCTTCGTGGAATTGCTCGATCCGCTTCTCGCGAGTTTCGCCCATGTGGCTGGACGCTGGATCTGGATCGAGATAGTGGGGATTGATTTGGAACGGAATCAGGCCGAATGATTCGAACGAGGGAGGCTGAACGATCGGCATGTCGTTGGTGGTGCGGATCGAAGGACAGGCCATATTTGTGCCCGCGCTCGATCCCATGTACTTGAGCGTACCGGCGGATGCCATCGCCCGCACCGGTTCAATCAACGCGCGCTCGTGCAAGTTCTTGAGCAATCGGAAACTGTTGCCGCCGCCCACAAACACGCAATCGACCGATTCGAGCAAGCCGATGCTGTTCGGGACCGTGTGAATGCCGGTGACGGTGATTCCCAGCGGCTCCAGCGCGGCCCGTACGCGACCGGTGTAGCCATCATGATCGGCGAGCGCGAACGGGACGAAGGCAAGCGTTGAGCCCGCCGCCAGGAACTCCTGAATGGACGCCCGCGCATGCTCCAGGTACCCGCGACCGTGAACGCTCGAATTACTGAGCAGGAGTAAATCGTGTGAACTCATAGTGCCTCCCAGGTGGCCGAAAAAATTAACCAAGGCGAGCAACGATGCCCAAGCGTCACACGGCGTCCGAACGTGATGGCTTCACTTCGGGTGCAAATAGATTCTAAACCTCATATTACGGCAATACAATAGATTCCGGAAGCCTAAGCATTGTCTCCATTGAGGCCGATCGGAGTAATCGGACCGGAACGACAACGCGTCTGTGAACTCCCGTTTGGTGGTTGACCGCGGCCGTCGCCGACCATATCTTGGCGGGGTGTGCTTCGCGTTTCGGTCTGGTGTCGATTCCTGGTGTTACGGGCGTCTCTGGCGATTGTGTTGTTCCTCGCGACTACGCTTGCGTTTCCGGTCGCGGCGGCGGAGACCGGTGTCGCATTCACGTTTGCGAACGGCACGTTGAGCGACGATGAGGCGATCGTCCGGAGTGGCATCGCGTACGCGCGGGAGTTCTTCGCGCGTGAATTCGGCGTCACGGTCGAGGCGCCGATCGCGGTCGATGTCCGGGGCACCCAGCAATACGACGTCATCGCCTACACCGCGCCGGGCGCAGTTTTCGTCGCCACGGGGGCGATGGGCTGGCACTACGCGCCGCCGCTCCGCAAGTTGCAGACTGTTATTCACGAGTACATCCACCTGCTGCATTGGCAGGCCGATCCCGCCGCGACGATGCCGCTCTGGCTGGCGGAGGGTTCAGCCGAGTACCTGGCCTGGTACGCGATCGACCAGCTCGGCCTGCTCGATCTCGAGGTGGCGCGCGATTTCTGGATCGGCAGTCTTCAGGCGAATCCGGCGCTAGACGGTGTGCCGCTGAGTGCGTTCGAACAACCGACGATCGATGGCTCAGCGTCGCTCTACGAAATCGGGGCGCTCGCCGTCAGCTACCTGGTGGAGCGGGCGGGAATTGCGGCGCTCTTTGACTACTTTGCGTTGACCGATTTGAACCGGGCGGATGCCTTCGCCGCCGCCTTCGGGGTCCCTATCGGCGGCTTCTACGCCGAGTTCGAGGCGTTTCGGGCCGGGGCGGTTCCAGCCGGATACGACGTTTCGCGGCTCCAGTTTCCCTGGTACCCGTCGGCTGAGGTTGCCGAGGTTTCGAATGCGGTCGCCGCGAACCGCGTAGCGCAGGGCGAGTTGGCCCTGGTGCAGGCGAGCACCGGTCCGGGCGCGGTGTGCACCCTCACGTTCTACGCGCCGGACGGCGCGCTCGCCGGCACCCAGTCGATGCGCGCGAACGGCGACGGCTCGATCTTCTGGCTCTGGCCGATCGCGGAAACCACCCCGGCCGGCATCGCCCTGACCGAAATCACCTGCGGCGTGAATACGCTGACAGCGGCCTTCGAGGTGGGGTAGCGGCTTCTGGCCGTTGGCTCCTGGCCATTGGCACGGAATAAGCTTGCCAAAAGCCAAAAGCCAAAAACTACTCGCCAAGCGCCGCGAGGAAGCCTTCGGGGTCTTCGAGGCTCAGGTAGAGCTCGCGGAGGGTGATGGCGAAGATCAGGGTTCGGGCGTGGATTTGGGGCGAGATGGTCAGCTTCACGATGCCGTCATCCGAGCCGTTGACCACCCACTTGCCGCGCCAGCCGTGCACGCCCCACCCCATCAGCGGCGGCTTCCTGTCGCGGCC
>JADLGF010000488.1 GCA_020849415.1 Thermomicrobiales bacterium | reverse complement strand
TGTTGATGACGGCGATCCCGGCCCGCGTCGCGGGGGTCGAGGACGTCATCGTCTGCTCGCCGCCCGGACCGGACGGCTCGGTGGCGCCGGTGATTCTGGCCGCCGCCGAGGTGGCCGGCGTCGATCGGGTCTTCCAGGTCGGCGGCGCCCAGGCGATCGCGGCCATGGCCTACGGCGCCGGTCCGATTCCGCACGTCGACAAGATTCACGGTCCAGGCAACATCTTCGTAGTGCTGGCAAAACAGCGGGTCTACGGCACGGTCGCGATCGACGCCCTCCCCGGCCCGACCGAGACCTTGATCGTTGCGGACGCATCAGCCGATCCGGTGTTGACCGCTGCCGACATGCTCGCCCAGGCCGAGCACGACGCCATGGCGAGCGCCATCCTGATCACCACTTCGCACGATCTGGCCGAAGCCGTAGTGGGGGAACTCGAAGACCAATCGGCGTCGCTGCCGCGCGGTCCGATCGCCCGGCAATCACTCGCTGCCAACGGGTTGATCGCGATCGTGCCCTCGGTGGCCGATGCTGTCGATCTCGCCAACACGTACGCGTCGGAGCACCTCTGTTTGCTGCTGGAGGATCCGTGGAGCGCGGTGCCGATGGTGAAACACGCCGGCGGCATCTTCGTCGGTGAGCACTCGCCGGAAGCGCTTGGCGATTACACCGCCGGACCGAGCCACGTCATGCCGACCGGCGGCACGGCGCGCTTCTCGTCGCCGATCCACGTTGGTGACTTCACCAAGGTAATCAGCGTCGCGGCGGTCAATCGCGAAACGCTCAACGAACTCGCCGACGCCACGATGACCCTCGCCCGCGCCGAAGGCCTGGAAGGCCACGCCCGCGCAATCGAAAGACGCGTAAACCAACCCTGAGTGTCAGCCGCCGAGGAGTTTCAGGGCCGCGACGACCCGCTCCTCGACGGTCATGGCCGCGTCCGCCGGGACGCCGGCGAGGGCGGTGTGCGCCTCGACGGTCGAGTAACCAAGCGCCTGCAATGCCGCCGCCGCTTCCCGTTCGATTGGCGAGGCCTTTGCGATCGCGGCCAGTCCGCCTTCGAGCGCCGGCAGTTTGCCGCGCAATTCCACGATCATGCGCGCGGCCGTCTTGCGACCGATGCCGGGGACCGTGCTCAGCAGGTTGACATCTTCGTTCTCCAGCGCCTGATGCAACTCCTGGGCGGTGAAGATCGACAGGATGGCGCAGCCGATGCGCGGACCGATACCGGTCACACCGGTGACAAGTTCGAACAGGGTCAGCTCTTCCTCGGTCAGGAATCCGTAGAGAGCTTGCTGATCCTCCCGGATCACCAGCTTCGTGTGCAGGAACACCTCGGAGCCGAAATCACCCGCCTCGGTCAGGGTCGTGGTCGAGGTCCCGACCCGGTAGATGACCCCACCCACATCGACCAGCAGCGCGTCGGACTCGCGCCGAAAAACGAGGCCTCGCAATCCGGCAATCATCAGGCGCTTCCTTTCGTTTCAAACCGGTAGAGTCGTTCGGCGGTGCCGGCGAATACCTGCTCCGCTTCATCGTCGGTTCGCAAAACCGCCCGGGTTCGGCGGAGAAACCCCGCCTGCTTCAGGAGCGGATAGTCCGTGCCGAAAACCACCCGGTCCGCTCCGACCAGATCGATCACCCGCGGAAAGACGTCGAACCGGTAGAGGTAGGTCGAGGCGGCGCTGTCGTAGTGCACCCGGCGGGTCAGACGGTGCACCTCCGGCATCAACTCGTAGAACGGCAACCCGCCGCCCCAGTGCGCCAGAACGACGTCGATCTCCTGCGCCCCCTCCAACCACTGCACCAGCTTGTCAGGCGTAGCCGTGCCCTTGCCGGGATACTGATGACCGGGCGCTTCGGAAGCGTGGAGGAGCAAGGGACGTGCGAATGCTTTCGCCACTTCGATGAGCGGCGCCCAGGCGTCGGCATCGAGCAGAGAAACCCCCTGCCCGTCCGCATTAAGTTCACCAATCCCGCTGGCGCCGCGTTCAAGGCACCAGGCGGCATCGCGCGCCGCATCCGGGTGACCCGGCACCACAATCCCGAGCCAGGCAAGCTGTGGATCACTCCCCGTCGCTTCGGCGAGCCAGGCATTTTCACTCCGGCACCGCCCCTCATCGGACCAGGGAAATCCGCAGATCACCGCTCCGTCGAACCCGGCTTCCCGGGTCGAAAGACCGACGGTCTCCGCGTCGACCGCTTTCGCGGCCGGGTTCCGATAGAGTTCGCCGAACCAGTAATCCCGCTCCGCCACCAGCGTCCGGTCCCGCAGGAGATCGTGGCTGAAGGCGTGCGTGTGCGCATCGATGACGCGCGGCTCGGCACCCATTGGCTAGAAGAAGTAGCCGTAAAGAATGAACGCCGCAATCACCAGCAATACCGCGACCAAGGCCGCGATGATCGGCGCGAACGACGTTCTCGCCGGCTCCCCGACCAGGACCGGCTGACGCTCGCGCGCCGCCGCCACAGTCGCCACCGCGGCCGCGCCGCCATGGAGCACCGCCAGTGACTGTTCGATATCGCCGACCGCCAGTTGCGCGATCAGCGACGCCTCATCAAGCGTCCGCGCCACGTCGCCGGTGCAAAGCAGCACACGGTCTTCCGGCAGCAGGGTCAGTTCAAAAATGGCCGGCTGACGCGCATCGAGCTTTTCCTGTGCACCAAGCCGGACCGGACCGCTTTCGCCGCCGGAAGGTGCTGATTTCCCTTTGCCGCTCTTCAACGGCGTCGGCGTGGCGGCCGCCCGGGTGACCTGATTGAGCCGACCGGCCCGCATCAGGTACGCCTGACCATCGCCGCTGCTGGCGATCGTGGCGTATTTGCCCTTCGCCACCAGCGCCACCGCCGAGGCGGTGTTCGCGCCCATCCCCTGCTGGAAGAGGCTGGAATTCAGCTTGCGGAAGGTCTGCTTCATCACGGCGCCGGCATCATCGAGGCGGGCGCCGGTCAGGTCCGATTTCAGCGTTCGGACGATCGCATCAACTTCAGCGCCATCCGATTCGATGGCCGAGAGCAGCCAAACCTCATCGCCGGTCGTAGTCGGCGATGAGAGCCGCTCGCTGGTAGCGGCGGTTCCACCACCGTCACCGGCCTGCGCGCCGGCGACGAGCTTAACCGCGCCTTCATCCGGAGAAACGGGCACCAGATCGTTGCGTTGCGACACCTTC
>JADLGF010000487.1 GCA_020849415.1 Thermomicrobiales bacterium | reverse complement strand
GGACTCCAGGGTGTGATCGCCGGTTCAGCGGCGGCAGCGCTGCTCATTCTTGTCGCACTCTTCCCCAACGAGTACCGGCGCGCATCGGTGCAGCGCCGTGACGACTGCCCGCCTCAACCGGCGATCCGCGCCCCAGGTCGCTATTTATACAACAAATCACTTGTTTATTTCGCCGCTGCCTTTTGGCGGGGATTACCCGGTGGATTTTGTGCCGATGCCGTACTGGAAGTAGCGGGCGGTTTCCCGGACATCGGGGGCGAGGCCGCTGCGCTCCATGGCGGCGGCCATCCGTTCTGGCGCCCGGAAGATCTTGACGATGCGGAAGCTGCGGCCGTCGTTGAGACGGCGGGTCATGATCGCTTCCGATTCGTCCGGCAGCGGTTGATCGGGCGAGGAGCCGGAGGGCTCGCGTTTGCTGTCGATGAAGAGCACCTTGCCGCCCGGCTTCAGGGCGTCGTGCACGCTGCGGAAGATGCTGTCGAGCCGATCCTCCGGCACGTGGGAGAGGAAAAAGCCGAGGAAGATGGCATCGAACTGCACGGAGGGTCGCCAGGCGAAGAGATCGGCCTGGAGGAAATTGACGCGATCGATCAGCCCGGATTGGGTGAGGCGATCCTCGGCCTTGGCGAGCATCGCCACCGAGCCATCGATAGCGGTAACGCGATCGGCGTGCGCGGCGAGCAGCACCGTCCAGATACCGGTGCCGCAGGCGAGATCGGCCACCTGCCCGCCATCGGGAATGGCGGAGATCAGCGCCGCGCGGGCCTCGGCCTGTTCGGCGAACCAGGCCTCGTTGTCGGCGGCGCCGTGATCGTACCGGCCGCGCCGCAGCCACCACTCATCGTATTCCCCGGCGCGCGCTTCGTAATAGAGCATCTGCTCGCCGAGGGTCCGTTCCATGCCACTGTCCGCCATATCGCGCTCCCGAATTCGCCCGCGCTACTGAAACCCACCCGGTAGACCGGGTGATGAGTTGACCATCTCCGGTGTCCGTATCAGGATAGAATGGAACGCCCGCGCTGTCAGATTGGGGAGTGGCCCGCACCGCTTGCCAAACCGAACCGGAGGTCCGTTCATGCGCACCGCACGCTCCGTCTGGAGGTCGCTCTTCGCCGCCGCGCTCGTGCTGGCGCTGTTCGGCGGACTCGCGCCGGCGCCGTCGTCCGCCCAGGGCGAGATGGCGACGCTCACCATCCACAGCCGCTTCTGCCCGCCGAATTACGGCGGCAGCGATCTCTTCGGCGATTGTCACGACAACCCCGGCATCCAGGGGATTCAGTTCGGCATCAGCAGTGCCACCGGCCGCCGCGGCAGCGGCACCCCGGACACCGAGGGGAACCTCACGTTCCACAATCTGCCGGCGGGTGATTACCGCATCACCAGCACCGTGCCGACCAACAAGCAGCACAATCCGGCGGTTTACTGCTCACCGGGCGACGGATCGACCGCTACGCATTTCCCGAGCACGAACGATTACCAGTCGGAATCGACGATTTCGATCGCCGCCGGGCAATCGCTGGTCTGCGACTGGTACACGATTCCGACGGCCGATTTCAACACCACCCACAGCAACCTGACGATCCACAACCGCTTCTGCCCGATCGGCTACAACGGCGGCAACTTCTTCGAGGATTGCCACGATAACGTCGGCATCGCCTACGTCTCATTCGGGATGCAAGGACCGGAAACCGCCTCGGCGATGATCGATGTCGGCGACGCCACCTTCACGTGGCTGACGCCGGGTGACTACAACCTCTCGAGCGACGGTAGCCTGAACGATACGTCGGGCCGATTGATCTGCTCCGCCTTCGATCACGCCGGTTCTCCCTTCCTCGATGTGTCGGTGGCGAATAACGGTCCGGTGGGTCTGGAACTGAACCCGGGCCGGAGCATCGTCTGCGACTGGTTCGTGATGCCGACGCCGGCGTTCTACAACGCGAAATACGATGTGAGTGTCTCCGCGGTGAAGTGCGATTCGGCATCGGTTCGTATACCGGGTCCGGCCAGCGGACTGGGTCTGCCGGCGGGGTGCTCCTTTCTTTCCGGCATCACGGTCTCCGTCTACCCGTACCTGACGGGTCCGGGTCCGTTCGGCGATTCGTGCACAACCAACCAGGCTGGTGGCTGCAACGTCAGCATTCGGGGGCAGGTGCCGCTGAACGGCTGGGTGGAACCGGCAAACTGGCCGGCGGGGTACGGGTTGCCCGACAACCCCTTCTACATCCAGCCTCAGTACACGGAATTCGCGCACATCACGGTACTGTTCGTGCCGTTGAGCTGACGGAGGCGCTGTCGCCTTGTATCGGTCGAAACGCACAGCCAGTGTCTGTAGGGGAGGGTCTTGTGCCCTCCCGCCGGCCGTAAGGCCGGACACTCGTTGCGATTCGGGGCGGTCACATTGCAAACAGCGGCGTGACAGAAGGAGACGGTCGCCTGCGGGCGACCGCGGGAGGGCACAAGACCCTCCCCTACACCAGTTGATTTGGGTTCAGGTGCGGCGGCACCTTCAAAGGATCGATCGATGACCAACAACAAACCGACCGCGTGGCCGCGGTTGAATCTGGCGGCGGGACCGGTGGAGGTGCCGCAGCGGACCTTGCGTGAGGCGGCGCGCCCGATCCTCTACCACTACGATCCCGCCTTCAAGGAGTGCTTCGCCCACACGACCTCACTGGCGAAGCAGGTTTTCGGCACTGAATACGATCTGGTGATCATGCAGGGCGAGGCGATCCTCGGGCTCGAAGCGGCCGCCGCCAGCCTGATTTCGCCCGGTGACAAGGTGCTCAACCTCGTTTCCGGCGTCTTCGGCAAGTGGTTTCAGGATTTCATCGATCGCCACGGCGGCGAAACGGTCGAACTGGCCGTGCCCTACAACGAGGCGATCGATCCGGAGGAGGTCCGGCGAATCCTCCAGGCGAACCCCGATATCCGCTTCTGCTCGATGGTGCACTCGGAAACACCCTCCGGCACGATCAACCCTATCAAGGCGATCGGCAATGTCTGCCGTGAGTTCGGGGTGATCACGCTCGTCGACACCGTCTCCGGACTCGGCTCCGAACTCGTCGTGCCCGAAGAATGGGGACTCGATATCGCCATCGTCGGCCCGCAGAAGTGCCTCGGCGGCTTCCCGGGTCTGACGCTGATGTCGGTCAGTCCGGCGGCGTGGGAGGCGATGGAGCGGCGTCAGCCGGCGCTGCGCGGCAGCTTCCTCTCGATTCTCGATTGGAAAACCGCCTGGTTCGAGGAGAACCGCTTCCCCTACACGCCGAGTGTCGGCGAGATCTACGCGCTCGAATCGACCCTGACCCAGGCGCTCGAGATCGGTATGGAGCGGCTCGCCTGGCAGCACCAGTTGATCGCCCACGCCTGCCGCACGGGCGTGAAAGCGCTCGGCTTCGAACTCTGGGCGGCCCGTGAAGAAATCGCCGCCCCCTGCGTCACCGCGGTGAGAACGCCGGACGGGTTCGACGAAGTTCGCCTGCGCGATCTCATGCGCCGCAAGTACGGCGTGATGATCTCGCCCGGCTACGGTGAACTCAACGGCAAGCTCTTCCGCCTCTCGCACATGGGACCGGGCCAGGTTCACCCGACCGTGCTCGCCGCCCAACTCGCCATCTTCGAGCGGTCGCTCGCCGACATGGGCCACCCGGTGCAGTTCGGCGCCGGCGTCGGGGCGGCGCTGGCCGAACTCGGGGAGTGGGATGACGCCGCGTCGTAGCGGATTCGTCTTGTCCCTGCTGCTCGGCGTGCTCGCGCTGCTCCCGGTGTCGGCCGGTCCGGTCGCCACTCCGGTCGCCGAACCGTGCGTGACGTCGCCACGCGTCTGGGACGAGATCGCGCTCCTGATCGCCACACCGGCGCCGCCGGAACCGGAGCGCAGCGGCTCCCTTCCGTGGGGAGAGCCGGTGAGCGCGGACGATCTCGTCGCCATCCGGCAGACCGTTGAGCAGTTCATCGCCTGCAGCAACGCCGGCGAGCCGCTCCGCGTCTACGCGCTCTACACCGATACCTACCTGCAACGTTTGCTGAGCCGGGAGCG
>JADLGF010000486.1 GCA_020849415.1 Thermomicrobiales bacterium | reverse complement strand
GCGATTGCGTGGCGTCATTGTCACCGTGAACGGGAGTCGTGGTCAAGGAGGGTCCAAGAATTCATTCAGGAAGAATCAGGGAAATGCGGGCAGGTCTGCCTCTTGTGCTTTACAAAGCAAAAGGGATAGGCGCGCGACTGCCGCATGGACTCCGGTCACTCCGGTCGATCGCTTGCGGGTTGGCCTGAACCGGGTTGGACAGACTCATTTTGTTCGCTATGAGACTCGGCGAGATCGGGCTGATACGGAGGCAAGTCGTCCGCCGTCAGGAGCGACCGGATCGGCGGCAGCCGGTTCCGGGCGGAGGTCACTTCCTGGTCGACGATCACCGTGATCGATACCAGTGAGGCGCCGCAAGCCGTGATGAGTTCGGAGGCGGCGACGGCCTGGCTGCCGGTTTCGATCCAGTCGTCTACGAGGGCGACGCGCTCGCCGGACGGCAGGTGATCACGGCGAAGGATGAGCGTCGGGCGCTCGCCCCGATAGCCGGCGTTTGCCCGTTGCTCGACTAATGGGCCGGGGAAGAGCGAGCCGGATTTCCGGATCGGGGTGAAGCCGATGCTGAGTTCGTGCGCCACGGCCAGGCCGAGCGCCAGGCCGCGGGTTTCGATGCCGACGATGACATCCGGGCGATCACCGCGAACGAGCGCCGCGAGTCCGCGCACGATGGCGTTGAGTGAATCGGGATGCCGAAGCATGGTCCAGGTGTCGGCGTGCCCGTCAATCCATTGGAAATGCTTGAGCACCTGTAACCGCGCTGTTTCAATGTTCACGCGTTCCTCCGCTTCCGGCGTCCGTCTGAGTTCATTCCCGGAGCAGGGGAATGAGGCGCCGGCCGATCGTTTCGATTGAGTCGAGATCGCGATGGTTGTTGTGGATGAGTATGACCCGGTCGGCGCCGGCATCCCGGTAGTGGCGAAGCTCGGTCGCGATTTCGGGAACGGTGCCAACGAGCCTCGTTCGGCTCGCTTCAGCGAACCAGTCATCGAATGGTTCCTCGTGTTGTCGCATCTGGTAGACGTCGTGTGCTCTCGTAACGACGTCGTCTCGTGAGTCTCCGATGATGCAATGGATGGCGATGGAGAATCGCATCGTCGCCGGATCGCGATCCACCGCCCGGCAACTTTCGAGTACGCGCCCTCGAATCGTTTCGAATTCTCGGGGATGCTCGCGCCATTCGGTGTTGTACTCGGTCGCAAATCGGGCCGCCGGGATCGCCGTTTCCACCTTTCCGGCGCCTCCCACCACAATTCTCGGTGGATTGGACAACGGCTTGGGCATGCCCATGGCATCGTTGAGCTGGTAATGGCTGCCATGGAACGTCACCCGATCCTGCGTCCACAGGCGATGCACGATCTCGATCTGCTCAGCAAACATCTTTTGGCGCTCGCGAAGGGGCGGAAACGGAAACCCGAATGCTTCGTGCTCTCGCCGTAGCCAGCCCGAACCAAGGCCGAGTTCGATACGTCCGCCGGAGACGTGGTCGACCGTGGCAGCGATGTTGGCGAGGACGGCTGGCGAACGAAACGTGATTGGTGACACCAGGGTTCCAAGTCGCAGCGTATGGGTTCGGGCGGCTAACGCGGCGAGGATCGTCCACGCGTCGTGGGCCACATTGTTGGGTTCATCGTTCCTTGAGATGTAGTGATCGCCCGAGAGCATCGTCGACACCCCGAAGCGTTCGCAGGCGTCCGCGAGCGCGCACCAATCGTCCCAGGTAACGCCGTCCTGGGAGACGATGAGAAGTCCAAGGTCCATCGCGTTCGAGCCTTTCCGTGCGTGCCGCCGGCAGTCACGTCACCAATGACAACGTGTGCCGCCAAGCATTCACGCCGGCACTGACAATGTTTGTCAGCTTTTCGCGAGGCTGGACACGATCCGTGGTTTGGCGGTAGACAATCCTGCTCGGCTTTGATGCGCGACCCTGGGATGCCTGCCGGCCATTTGGCCGGTGGATACGGCGTGTCGCTCAACCGAGACGTCCTGGCCGATGTCTCGTTCCTGACGCCGTTCGATGTCCGGACTGACTGCCAGGAACGGAAGGAACTCGCCGCCAGTCCAATCGCCTGGAAACTAGGCAGTCTAAAAAGGACTAACCTTGGCGCGGTCGATACCGGCCACATCGTGGATCGAGCGAATGGGTTGTACGGTGTGGGGCGGTGGGCGTAACAGGACTCGAACCTGTGACCTCACGGATGTGAACCGTGCGCTCTAACCAACTGAGCTATACGCCCGCGGAGCGAGAGTGTAACGGTTCTCGCTCCGCAGCGCAAATCGATCGGCGCGCCTATTCCGAGAGAAGCGCGACCGCCTCGACCTCGACCAGTACCTCGCGCGGCAGCTTGGCGACCTGCACGGTGCTGCGGGCGGGCGGATCGCTCGTGAAGGCCGACGCGTAGACCTCGTTGAACGCCGCGAAATCGCCGAGATTCTGCAGGAAGCAGGTCGTTTTCACGACCTTGTCCAGCCCGCTGCCAGCTGCTTCGAGGACCGCCTTCAGATTGGCAAGCACGCGCTCGGTCTGTTCGGTGATGTTCTCGCCGACAATCTCGCCGCTGGCGGGATCCAGCGGAATCACGCCCGAGGTGAACACGAACCCGCCGGCCTTGATCGCCTGCGAGTATGGGCCGATCGCAGCCGGCGCCTTGTCGGTCGCGACGGTTGTTTTGACGGCGGTACCCATCGTTCAGTTCCTTTCCTGATGCGCGCAAAACCACGGAATGTGCCGTGCCTGACGCGCCTGATTCTATCAACAGTCCGGAGCTTTCCGCGATTTCCGGTTTCTGCGTATAGTTTTCGTACGCAAATGCGAGGCGAATCGAGAGGATCGACTGGACGTGGAGCCACGAGAGCCATCGTATACGGATAAGCCCCGACCACAATCGGTGCTCGATTTCGTGACCGAAGACGAAGTGGAGACGCCGGTTCCGGAGCGCGCCCGGCCGCGTGGCCTGCCGTTTGGCATCAGCCGACAGCACCTGGTGGCGAGCACGATCATCCTCGCGGTGCTCCTGATCGCGCTCGGCATCGGACTTGGTATTTACGCGTCCTCCCACCAGAACCGCATCTACGGTGGTGTTTCGGTGGCCGGGGTCGATCTCGGCGGGAAGACCCGTTCGCAGGCGAGAGCGGCGCTCGATCCGGTGCTGACCGAGTTTCTTCAGCAACCGCTAGTGCTCACGAGCGGCGCCGACACGTTCGAGATCGATCCGGTAACGGCCGGGATCGCCTTCGATGTCGATGCCACCGTGGAGCGCGCCTATTCCTATGGAAGAAGCGGCAACGTTGCTGGCCGCTTCGCACGGTGGTCGCGGGCGCTGCTGCACGGGTCCGAGATCACGCCGGTGCTGGCGATCGACCGGGCGGCGCTCGATGCGGCGCTCTCGAATGTCGCCTCGGACGTCATCACCCCACCAGTCAACGCGGCGATCGTCGTTGCCGGGGAGGCAGGGCCGGCCATTGCCACCGAGTGGCCGGGCACGGGTGTCGATCTAACCGAAACGCGGCACCTGGTGGCGCACCACTTCACGACGCTCTCAACCGAGTCGGTGCCGATCGTATTGGTCGATCTCTTGCCGGAGATTCGGCGCGCTGATCTGGAGACCGGTCTTGCCACCGCGCAGGCGGTGATTACCGATGGCTTCCTGATTCGCGGACCCGATCAGCGGGTTTGGCAGCTCGATCGGGACGATTTACGCCGGCTCATGCGGTTCGCCCCGGAAGACGGTGCGCTTTCGATCGACCAGGACGCCATCGATGAACTGGTGGCGCTGCTCGCGGTGGCGATCGATCGAGAGGCCGTGAACGCGACCGTGTTTGTGAACAGTGACGAAGAGGTCAGGGTGCGCCGCTCGGTCGATGCCCGATTGGTCGATCAGGCGGCGTCGGTCGAGATCTTGTTGGCAGCGTTGCGCGGAGGCGCCGGCGAAGCGACGCTGGTGTTTGAGGAATCGCCGGCGACGATTCAGAGCGAAACGGCCGAAGCGGCCGCGTCCCGGATCGAATCGCTGGTCGAGGACGGCCTGGGGCTCGATTGGGGCGAGGGTTCGGAGCGCCTCACGCGCCGCGAACTGCTGGC
>JADLGF010000485.1 GCA_020849415.1 Thermomicrobiales bacterium | reverse complement strand
TGTCGCCGGGCGGGTTGAATCCAGCCAGTGAAGTGCGGGTTAGCACCAGCCAATTGTGACCACTTTCGTATACCTCATTGTGACGCTTCTTGGCAACTCGGGCCATCGCTGGATTTGTCCTTTTCATTCTTCTCTGGCTTCTCTGCTTTGTTTCTGAGCCGGTAGCTCTTGCCCGTGATGGTGATGATCTCGGCGTGATGCAGGAAGCGGTCGAGGATGGCGGTGGCGGAGGGCACGTCGCCGATCAGTTTGCCCCAATCCTCCAGCGGCCGATTTGAAGTCATCATCGTCGAGCGGTTCTCGTAGCGCCGCATGATGATCTCGAACAGGTATTCCCCCGAGCGCTTCGGCAACTGCTTCATCCCCATGTCGTCGATGATGACCAGGTCCGGCTTCAGATATCGATTCAGCACCTTCTCTTCGCCGCCCAAGGCCTCGTCGTGGAGAAAGTCGCGCACCACGTCGAAGATGGACTGGTACAACACCGTGAAGCCGGATTTGATGGCGTGGTAGCCGACGGCTTGCACCAGATGGCTCTTGCCTGTCCCGGGCGGTCCCAGCAGCAGTACATCCCGCCGCTCACGAACGAATCGGCACGAGGCCAGATCGAAGACCTGCTTCTTCTTGATCGACGGGTTGAACGCGAAATCGAAGTCTTCGATTGTTTTCGGATCACGGAATGCCGCCGCCTTGACGCGGCGTCCCATCAGCCGATCCGTACGCACCGCCAGTTCATCCTGAAGGATCAACTCCAGGAACTCGGCATGGCTCAGACTGTGGCCGGCCGCCTCCTGCAATCGGACATCCAACGACTGCGCCAGGCCGGACAGACGCAGTTTCCTCAGAGTCGTCTGCAACGATTCATGCATGGTCAGGGCTCCTTTTGAAAGGCCGTGTGAACCAGATCGCCGTAATCCGACAGCGACCGGATGATCGGGTGTTCCTCGATGAACTCGAATTGCTCCTGACGATCGCCGTGCTGTTGAATTAACTTGCGGATCGTTCGCAGGTGATACTCACCATGGGACAGGGCAACCTCGCAGGCCTCTTCGATCCGGTCACAGGGATGTTGCTTCGAAAGGCTCAGCAGCCCCATCAGCACGCGAACCCCTTCGATGCCTCGCTGGGCCAGCATCTGCTCGGACCATCGGGCGGACTGCGGACCGATCAGGCTTGCTTTGCTCAATAGCCAAGCCGTGCCTTTCTCAATACCGGATCGCTTACGCTCGGGAATGTGCCCAGGCTGGCTGCTGAACTGGCCGGGCTCGTGCCTGGCGTGATAGGCGATCTGCTCGAAGCGGTGATTGAAGATGCGCACCGTCCGGCCGTCCCAACGGGCCCACACCACGTGACCCAGGTACTCCGCCGGCACGGAGTAGTATGCCTTGTCCACCTCGACGTGACCGTCGCGATTGACCTTGCGCTGACTCTCGTGGAAGAACGGGAATCGCTCTGCCGGCAACGGCGACAGCGCCGGTCGATCCACTTCCTCAAAGCATCTTTTGACCTGCTTGCGCGTGGTGCCGTGGATGCGCGTGTCCGCCGTCTGGGTCTCCCACTCCAGCAGGTAACGGTTCTCATCGCAGAGACTGCCGAATTGCCTGCCCTTCAAGGCGTTCTCCTGGACGTAATCGACACCCCTCTCCACCTTGCCCTTGTGGCGCGGCGTGGCCGGCCGGGTCGGCAGGACCACCGTGCCGTAGTGCGCGCAGAACGATCGAAGCTTCGGATGGATCTCGGGATCGAACCAGTCCGCCTTCGTTACCGCCGCCTTCAAGTTGTCGATGACCAGCGTGGCCGGTACGCCGCCGAAGTGATGGAAGGCGTTTTCCAGGCAGCGGATGAACTCCTCCGTCGTCTGCCGGTACACCGCCTCGCTGTAGGCCTTGCGGGAATGACTCAGAACAATGCGAAAGACGTGGGTGTTGCGGCGGCGGGTCTTCACGCCAACCGGGAGCGGCTCGCCTTCCGGAATGATCACCGGCGCCCCAACGCCGAAATCGATCTGCGCTTCGGCGCCCGGCTCGCACTCCATCCGACGGAACGGCAGCGGCGTCGCCGCATTCAATCGTCGGACGAAACGCTTGACGCTGTCATAGCCCCCGCGGAATTCGTGATCGCTCCGCAGCTCCTGCCAGATCCGCTGCCCGCTCAGACCCTGCTCCAAAGCCTCAAGGATGATGTCGCGGAACGGCTCGCACGCACTCGGCGGGCCGCAACCGCCGGGGGGCGGGTTGGGCTGGTTTTGAACATCAGACCCGGCGGGCAGGTTTGGCTGGTTTTCACCCTCGGAGCCGGGGGGCGGGTTTGGCTGGTTTTCAGCCCCGGAGCCGGGGGGCGGGTTGGCCGGTTTCGATTCGGCCAGATCCGCGTACCGACCGACCGTCTCGCGATCAATGCCCAGCTCGCGGGCAATCCGCCGCCGAGACCAGCCTCGCAAACGAAGTGTCTGTATCGCCTGAATTTCCGCCATCTTGAGCCGATTCGCCATAAGCCCTGTTCTCCGGTCCACCATGGACCAGATGCGGCTTACCGCAAATCAACCTCTCCTCAAGATGGCTGGTGCTCACCCGCCCCGACCCGGCCGGTTTTGCCCGCCCGGCGACA
>JADLGF010000484.1 GCA_020849415.1 Thermomicrobiales bacterium | reverse complement strand
ATCAGCATTTCGTCGTGCAGGTTCACGGCCGGGCAGACGTGGTTCGGGATGATCTCGACGTGCTCACCGAGGGTGAAGCCGGGATCATCGGCCGGAATCCGGATGCTGCCATGCTCTTCATTGACCTGATAGATGATCGAGCCGGGGTGACCGACGATGAAGCCGTGACCCGGATGGCCCTTGCTGAGATCAGCGGCGAGGGTCTTCGAACCGGCGTCGACGATGGCGCGATCGGGCGCGGCGTGGCTGGTGATCATGGCGTAGAAGCGGGCGGCGCAGCGATCGGGTCCGTAAACGCCGTAGCGGAAGCCCATGGTGTCGCGGAAGACATACGTGCCGGGGCGGGTTTCCGTCACGCCCGGGACGGCGGCGGTGTAGGGAGCGGCCGGGGTGGAGCCGACCGAAACGATGCCGACCTCGACGCCGTGCGAGCGAATCTGCTCGGCGGTGGCGACGACGCGCTCGCCCGCCTCCCTGGCCACCCGCTCCATGTCGCCGGGGCCTTCAGTGTTGGCGTGACCCTCGTGCGTGAAGATGCCGGCCAGCTTCAGGCCGGGGGTGCGGGCGATCTGCAGGGCGAGCTCGGTCGCGACGTCGCCCCAGTAGACCCCGGAACGATCCTGGCCGGTGTTGACTTCGAGCGAGATTTCGAGGGTGCGATCGTTCTTCGACATAGCGCTGGCGAGCGCCTCGGCGGCTTCGGCGGAATCGACCGAGATGATGACGCGCGCCTTCTCCATGAGCGCCAGCAGCCGCTTGATCTTGAGATCGCCGAAGAAGGGGTAAGCGATGAGGATGTCATCGAGGCCGGCATCGGCGAACACCTCGGCCTCGCCCAGCTTGGCGCAGGTGATGCCGGTGGCGCCGAGCCCAACCTGCAGCTTGGCGATCTCCGGCACTTTGTGCGTCTTGATGTGCGGGCGGAGATTGACGCCGTAGCTCTTGGCCATCGAGGCCATTTCGGCCAGGTTGGTGTGCATGATCGCTTCATCGACAACCAGGGCCGGGGTATCGATGAGTTGGCCGGGTGCGACGAAGGGCGTACCCGCTGCGACGGCAACGGTGGACATGTTCTACCTCCAGGGTAACGGACCGGTTGTCTTTCCAACTGCGGTGATTATCGCAGGGAACGACGAACCGGGTTCCGGGTTCCGGGTTCCGGGAACGACCCTCATCCCTCAACCCCTTCTCCCGCTGCGGCAGGAGAAGGGGAGGATTTTGCTCTTGTGTGGTTTTCGTGCCCTTACCGAGCCGCGTCTTCAGCCCGCAATTCGGAGAGAAGGCTCTGCACGGTGGTCAGGACGTCGGCAATCGGGACGAAGATGGCCTGATCGCGACGGCGGGGCTTGATTTCGGCCTCGCCCCGTTCGAGGGTGCGCTTGCTCACCGAAACCCGCACCGGGCAGCCGATCAGGTCGGCGTCGTTGAACTTCACGCCGGCGCGCTCGGGGCGATCGTCGTAGAGCGGTTCGAGTCCGGCCGCGTTCAGGCCGGCGTAGAGCTCATCCGCGACGGCGATCGTCTCCGCGTCCTCCGCCGCGCCGATCCACATCAGCGAAACCGGGTAGGGGGCGACCTCGACCGGCCAGTCGATGCCCTTGGCGTCGTGACGCTGCTCGACGATCGTGGCGGCGGCGCGACCGCTGCCGATGCCGTACGAGCCCATCAGCACCGGCTTCGAAACGCCCGCTTCATCCTGGAAGTTGACGCCGAGCGCCTCGCTGTAACGGGTGCCGAGTTTGAAGATATTGCCGATTTCGATGGCGCGTTCGGCGCTCATGGCGGCGCCGCAGTGCGGGCAACCGAAGCCAGCTTCGGCGGCGGCAACATCGGCGATGACGGTCGCTTCATAATCGCGACCGAGATTGACGTTGCGCAGGTGCCAGCCGACGCGATTGGCGCCCGCCACCAGGTTCCGGGCGTCGCGGACGCTTTCATCGACCACGATGACCGCGTCGCGCACCCCGACCGGTGAGCCGTAGCCCGGTTCGGCGCCGTGCGCGCGGATTTCCTCGGCGGTAGCGGGGGTGAGGCCACCTTCACCGACCGCCTTGCGCAGTTTGGTTTCGTTGACGTCGAGATCACCGCGAATGACGACAAAGACGAATTTGCCCGATTCGGCGGTGTAGAAGACCGCCTTGGCGGTGCGGCTGGTCGGGACGTTCAGGAATTTGGCCAGCGCCTCGATGGTGGTGGTGTCGGGGGTCTCGACCTCGTCCATCGGCAGGAGCGCCTCGTCCGAGGCGGCGTCGCGCTGGAAGGTGGCAACCTCGCGGTTGGCGGCGTAATCGCCGTTCGGGCAGATCAGGATCGTATCCTCACCGTTCGGCGAGTAGGCCATGAATTCGTGCGAGGCCGAGCCGCCCATCATGCCGGTGTCCGCGCCGACAACGACGTAACGCATACCGCAGCGATCGAAGATCCGCTCGTACGCTTGCCAGTGGAGCTGGTAGGCGTGATCGAGTCCGGCGTCATCGGCATCGAGCGAGTAGGAATCCTTCATGGTGAATTCGCGGGTGCGAATCAGGCCGCCGCGCGAGCGGGGCTCATCGCGCCATTTGGTTTGCAGGTGGTAGACGATCTGCGGCAGTTGCCGCCAAGAGGTGATCTCACTGCGGGCGATATCGGCCACGACTTCCTCGTGGGTCATCGCCAGCACCATGTCGCGATCACCGCGGTCCTTGAAGCGGCCCATTTCGGGGCCGACCGCGTACCAGCGCCCCGATTCCTTCCAGACATCGGCGGGGTGGACGACCGGCATGTAGAGCTCCTGCCCGCCGATGGCATCCATCTCCTCGCGGATGATCCGCTCGATGTTGCGGATCACCCGCCAGCCGAGCGGCATGAGGGTGAAGATGCCGGCGCCGAGCGGGCGGATGAGCGCCGCCCGCAGCATGAGCTGGTGGCTGACAAGTTCGACATCGGCCGGCGCCTCGCGCAGCGTTCGTCCGAAAAGATGCGACATACGCATGAAAGGAACCTCTTTCGTCTGAGTCGACTTCAATTACCGCGCCCATTCTCCACCACAAACCCCTCCGTCACCCAGAGTCGACGTGAAGCGGGCCACGCCACCGTGCATGAAAACGGGGACGCCAACCGTGCGCGTCCACCAATCCCGTCACTCCGAGGCATCGAGGAGTCTTCCGCGAAGCGGCGGTGCATCACCGCACCTTGTCCATGCGGAGGGCCGCTTCGCGGAAGACTCTTCGCCTGCGGGCTCTGAGTGACGGGTTGTTTTGCTGGGTAAGTTGGTGGCTTTTTCAGAGCAGGGAGCGACGATTCCGGCGCGAAGCGACCGTTCACGAGGACACAGTGCGGTATCGCCGGGCCGCTCCGCGTCGGATTCATCACTCCGTTCTGAATGACGAGTGCCCCTTAGGGACGTTGCTTTTCGGTTCAGCCGGCCGCGAGCAGGGCGCGTTCGAGGTCGTGCCAGAGGTCTTCGAGATCCTCGATGCCGACCGAGAGGCGGATCAGGGCCGGTCCGGCGACTTCACCGGTCCAGCGGGCGCGGCGCTCGATCAACGATTCGACGCTGCCAAGGCTGGTGGCGGGCATCCAGACGCGGCAGGCGGCGATCACCGCTTCCGCCTCGGCCGCACCGCCCTTGACCTCGAACGAGAGCATGCCGCCGAAGCCGCCCTTCATCTGCTTCGCCGCGATCTCGTGCCCCGGGTGCCCCGGCAGGCCAGGGTAGTAGACGCGCGTCACGTGCGGGTGCGCCTGCAAACGGGTGGCGATCGCCAGTGCGCTGCTCGTCTGCTGCCGAACCCGGATGGCGAGCGTCTGCGCGCCGCGCCGGGCGAGCCAGCTGCCGAAGCCATCGGGCTGGGTGCCATTCTTGCCCCGGTAGGCGCGCAGCCGGCCGAAGAGCGCTTCGTCGTTGGTCACCACCGCGCCCATGACGAGATCGCTGTGACCGGCAATGTACTTGGTGACACTGTGCATCACGGCGGTGGCGCCCCATTCGAGCGGGTTCTGCAGGATGGGGGTGGCGAAGGTGTTGTCGGTCGCCCAGGGCACCCCCTTGGCGGCGCAAAGCTTGCCGATCGCTTCGAGATCGGCGACGGCGAGGTAGGGGTTGGTCGGCGTTTCGGTCCAGAAGAAGGAGGCGCCATCCAGCGCCCGCTCGACCGCGGCCAGATCGGTCTGATCGACGAGGCGGACCTCCACGCCACGCGGAGCAACCTCGGTCTCGGCGTAGACGCGAATGCCGAAGTAGCAATCGGCCGGCATCACGAGCGCCGTGCCCGGCTTCGCCTCGAAGAGAAGCGGAATGGCGGCGGACATGCCGGCGTTGAAGGCGAGTCCGAACCTGCCCCCCTCGAGATCGGCGATGGTGCGTTCGATCGGTTCGAAGGCGGGACTGCGATCGCGTCCATAGGAAAAAGGCAGCACGTTCGGATCGGGATCGATCGGGTGGTGGAAGGTGGAGGAGAGCTGCATCGGCGGGGAGATGCCCTCACCGACCGCCGGCTCGAAGCCGCCTCGAACCGAAACGGTCGACGCCCCGAGTTCGTTGGCCGGCAGGTGCTCGCGTCCCGCTGGTTTCCCCGTCATTGTCCCGATACTCCTTGACGAAATTGTTCAGATTCGACACCACTGGAGATTGTACCGAAGGGCTATTCGCCGACGACACGCCTCAACCGGTCAGAAAGCACAACAGGGCAGGTCGTTCTGCTCAATCGCGGATTTGGTCGAAACGTAGTGCGCCGCGACACAGGTACATGTATATAGGCTTATCAGATGCTACGATTCGGCCACTATCCCGTTGACGGAGCAATGCGTACGAACCATGGTTTTTCGTATGGAGTTGATTCGATGTCGACTTTGAACGCGCAACGCGGCCTGTTGCGCTTCCTGACCATCCTGATCGTGCTGTCGATGCTGCTGGGCGGTCTGCCCGCCGTCTCGAACGGTTATCAGGTGTCCGCGCAGGAGGGCGGCGGAGCCGATATCGGTGATCCGCCCACCCTCGAAAGCTTCACGCCGGTAACCCCATCATCGGAATCGATCGAGCTTGCCGCCGCGCCGCTCTCGGTCGATACGTCGCTCCGATCGGCTTCCCGAGCATTCTTCAATGAATTCTTCGTGCACGAGTTTCCGTCCCTGAACTGGACGGGGGATTTCGCGACGTGCAACCCCGGCACCATATCCGCGAGCTATCGCCAGAAGGTGCTGGATCAGATTGCGTGGTACCGGGTCATGGCGGGTGTTTCCGGCGTTGCTTCGCTCTCCAGCGCCTGGAACGCCAAGGCCCAGCAAGCCGCCCTGATGATGGGCAAGGCCGGCAGCCTTTCCCACT
>JADLGF010000483.1 GCA_020849415.1 Thermomicrobiales bacterium | reverse complement strand
TCGAACGGGTGACCGTACATCGCCCGTCCGGATGCGATAGTGCCCGGTGCGATCGCCCGGCGTCAATGTCCCACGCTGCACAGCGCCGAATCGCACTGAGCCGTTCAGTCGCGTTCCAGGAATCGCATTGCGGTGCCGGCCAGGACGCTGATACCGATCGACATCGGTTCCTCATCGATATCGAACGACGGATTGTGGTGCGATCCCACGAATCCCTTCTCTTCGCTGCGGGTCCCAACGAGGAAGAAAGCGCCCGGGCGTTCGTTCAGGAATTCGCTGAAATCCTCCGAACCGGCCACGAGTTCGCCCTGCACGACGCGATCGGCCGGAATCATCTCGGCCGCCACCTCGCGCACCAGCGCCGCCATTTCCGGATCGTTGACCGTCGGCGAGACGCCACGGCTGGTGTCCACCGTCACCTCGGCGCCCATGCCCCGGCCGACGCCGATGGCGATCTCGGTGGCGCGCTGGATCAGCGCGTCCCGCTGCTCGACCGTCACACTGCGAATGCCGCCTTCGAGCTGGGCGGTGTCGGGAATCACGTTCGCCGCCGAACCGGCGTTGAAGGCGCCGATCGTGAGCACGCCGGCCGCGATCGGATCGTTGGTCCGGCTGATCACGGTTTGCATGCTGGTCACGATCGCGCAGCCGACCGCGATCGGATCGATCGTCAGGTGTGGCTGCGCACCGTGACCGCCCCGCCCCTGAATCTTGATGCTGAGCTGGTTGGCGCCCATCATGGCGGTGTTGTCACGCGCCTGCACGATGCCGGTCGGCACCCACTGCGCAACGTGCAACCCGAACACGCCATCGACGTGCGGATTCTCCAGCACGCCGGCCTCGACCATCGCCTTCGCCCCGCCGAGTCCCTCTTCGGCCGGCTGGAAGATGAACTTGACCGTCCCCGCGAAGGCATCCCGCTTGCTCGCCAGCACCCGCGCCACGCCGAGCAGGATGGCCGTGTGGGCATCGTGACCGCAGGCGTGCATCACGCCCGGTTTGGTCGATTTGTAGGGAACGTCGTTGGCCTCGTCGATCGGCAACGCGTCCATATCGGCGCGCAGCAGTACCGTCTTGCCCGGCTTGTGCCCGTGCAGCAGGCCGACGACGCCAGTCTCGGCGACGCCGGTCTGGACCTCATCGAGTCCGATCGCCCGCAGACGCTCCGCCACGAACTTCGCCGTTTCGTATTCCTGAAAACTCAACTCCGGATTTTCGTGCAAAAACCGCCGGTCGGCGATCACACCCGGCAAAATCTCTTCCGCTTCGCGCTGCAGCGCGGGGAGTGCAACTGACATCACGCTCTGACTCCTTCGCGCTTACCGCTGCGTTTCGAGATAACGCATGGCGGTGCCGGCCAACATGCTCACGCCCGTCGCCATCGCGTCTTCATCGATATCGAATTTCGGGTGATGGTGTCCCCAGATGTACCCCTTCGATTCGTTCCGGCTGCCGACGAAGAAGTAGCACCCCGGCACCAGTTGCATGAACTCGCTGAAATCCTCCGAGGGGCCTTTCATCTTGCCTTCGATCACCCGATCCTCGCCGAACAGGGCGATGCCGGTTTCGCGCACGACCTGCGCCATCGCCGGGGTGTTGATCGTGGCCGGGGTGCCATTGAAATAGGCGATCTCAGCGGTCGCGCCGAACGAAGCCGCGATGCCGAGGACCAGCGACTCGAACCGCTCCCGCGCCACCGCCGCCTGTTCCGGCTGCACGAAGCGCACCGTGCCGGAAAAAGAGGCC
Source organism: Thermomicrobiales bacterium (assembly GCA_020849415.1). Lineage (GTDB taxonomy): Bacteria > Chloroflexota > Chloroflexia > Thermomicrobiales > UBA6265 > JADLGF01. Next base: position 4,184 of record JADLGF010000483.1, on the reverse strand, counting down.
GTGGCGGGAATGACATTGCTGGCCTGGCCGGCGTGGAAGGTGCCGAGCGTAACCACGCCTGGCAGCACCGGATCGAAGCTGCGGCTGACGATCGTGTGCAGCGCGTTGACGATCGAAGCGCCGACCACGATCGGGTCGATCGTGGTGTGCGGCTGCGCGCCGTGGCCGCCCTTGCCGGTGATCGTGACCTGGAAGGCGTCGATGCCCGACATCGCCACCGTGTCCATCACCTCGACCACACCGGAGGGCGTGTCCTGCCAGATGTGGAGTCCGAAAACGGCGTCCGGCTTCGGATCGTTGAAGATCCCTGCCTCGACCATCTTCTTCGCGCCGCCGGCGCCCTCTTCCCCCGGCTGGAAAATGAACATCACCGTACCGGGCAGATCAGCCTTGCGCTCCGTGAGCAGGCGAGCCGCTCCGAGCAGCATCGATACGTGGGCATCGTGCCCGCAGGCGTGCATCACGCCGGAGACGGTCGACTTGTACTCGACCTCGTTTTCCTCATCGATCGGCAGGGCATCCATATCGGCCCGCAGCGCCACCGTTTTACCCGGCTGGCCACCGCGCAGAATGCCGACAACCCCGGTGTTGGCGATACCGGTTCGCACCTCGTCGAAGCCGAGCTGCGTCAGCCGATCGACGATGAACCGGCTGGTTTCGTATTCCTGGAGCGCCAGTTCGGGGTGTTGGTGCAGGAACCGCCGGTCAGCCACCACGCCCGGCAGAATCTCGTCGACATCCCGAAGCAGATCGGGAGGAGCTGCTACCACGGCTTGCCTTTCCTTCCTTTTCATTCGTCCCAATGCCATGTAATTCGGTTACACATTACCAGAAGCAAGCGGTCGATGCGGCTGGCGCACCGCGCCAAAGTGTGGAACGATGACCGCATGTCGAATGCAACACCGAAACCCGATCGAATCGATGAAGCCCGCGCCCACGAACTCGCCATGCAGGCGGTGGAACTGGCCGGCGGTTGCAAGCAGATCTATCGCAACCCGCGCCACCCCTTCACGCTCCACCCGAGTACCGATTACGAGATCGCGGGGTACGCGGTCGAGGTGCGCCACGGGGAGATCAGCTCACCCGCGATCGTCAGCGTCGCCGGCTACGTTTTTGAGATTCACGAAGAGGAAATCGAACTCCTCATCCGCCCCCCAAAACCCCGCAACCCATCGGCGTAGCGCGCTTGCCGTAGAGATCGTCACGACTCCACAGAAAAAACACCGTCACCCTGAGCGAAGCGAAGGGCTCGACGCGAAGCGGGTTTCCGCACGGGCACGGGTGTTTGTATGCACCGTCGCTTCGCGTCGAGTTCTTCGTTCCTCAGAATGACGTGGTCGGTTAGATATTGCGGCAATAGAAAACCCCGGCGAGCTGAATTAACTCGCCGGGGTTCGTGGTTCATGGAGGTTAGCGGCGCAGGGAGCGTTGGGTGCGCCAGTAGCGCTCGTCGAACGGATCGACCTTGCTGCGGGCAACCTTCGGCGGCTCGTACATCCAGACGGTCGGGAACGAGTATTGCTCCACGCCGTCGATCACCATCCGCCGGGCGATGCCGAACGGACGATCGACCGCGAAAATCTCCCGCGGCGGTCGCGATACGATCTCGGTCTGGAACCAGCCGTGCTCCGGGCACTCACCGGCGTGCATCTGCCAGGTGATATCGACCGTGATGCCGCCGAGATCGCGAATCACCGTGTTGGAAAGCGCGCCGTCGCAGATCGGGCAACGCAGGGGAGTCTGAACATTTCGCCGGTCTCGGGGCGCCACCTTCGACTCAACCATCCTCGCCGTTTCCCTTTCTCCAGACTGGACAAACATTCTGCGCAAGCCCGCTCCGGGGAGTCTACCAAAACCGGCCTCTGGTAGCCTGTTTCCCTCGCCCCGGGTCGTGATCCATATCATTATTGGCTCGTGCCCCGATCGGGCACCACGGAGTCACGATGCAATCGACCTGGACACCGCAACCACGCCAACAGAATCCGTGGCAACTCGGACCGACCGCCGGCCGGCTGGCCCGCTGGATCTTCGGCCTCGGCTTCTTCTCGGTTCACCTCGGCGTCTTCCTGATCGGCGGGCTGACGCTGCTCATGATCAACCTCTACCAGTCGCCGGACGATCTCTGGGCCGGTGGTCCGCTCGTGCGCTGGGGGATGGTGGTCGTGATTCACTTCCTTGGTGCGGTCGTCACCTGGGCGTTCACGACCGCCTTCGATGCCGCCGAGGCGACCCGCCAGCAACCAGCGCCACCTCCCCGTACGCTGCCGCGAACCGTTGCGACGCAACCGGTCTCCAACGCCTATCCGCCGCCGCACCTGATGCCGCCCGCCGAGCCGGCGCCGGCTCGCCGCCGCTTCTCACCCGCTCGTCCCGTGCCCCCGCCCACGATCGAGGTCGCGGAACGACGGCGCGCTGACCGCCGCGATCCCCTCGAATCGACCCAGCACCGCGCCTCCCCGCCCGGCTGGACCGTCGTGCAGGGCGAAAGCGCCGCGGCGAAGCCGGCCGCTGAACCGGTGATCGAGCCGATCGAGGAAGTCGCCGAGGAAGCGAGCTGGACCTGGGTGGAAGCCGCCGCCGAAGCCTGGCTCGCCGGCCGCACCGAACAGTCGCCGGCCGATGCGAAACCGGCGACCGGCGATGATTCACCGTGACCGATCCCGCCATCACCCGCGATTTCACCACCGCCGTCTTCGTGGTGCATGAAGGCCGGGTGCTGCTGCACCGCCACGTCAAGCTGAATCGCTGGTTGCCACCGGGCGGCCACATCGAGCCGAACGAAATCCCGGACGAAGCGGCCCTGCGCGAGGTCTTCGAGGAGACCGGCGTCAGAGCCACCCTCGTCGGCACGCCGGCCATCGACATCGATCTCCCAGGTCAGCCGAGGCAACTCTGTCCACCCGCCGGGATCCAGATCACCGCCATCGCACCCGGCCACGAGCACATCGACATCGTCTATTTCGCCACCGGCGAGCCAGCGGAGGCGCGACCGGAGGTCGGCTGGTTCGGTCCAGACGAGTGGGAACCACTCACCCTCACGGAAGAAATCACCGCTTGGAGTGTCGCAGCGTTGGGTTCAATCTCAGGCCGCTAATCCATCGCTGCTGGTAGGATTCCGGTCGATGTATTCTGAGGCGGGAGCCTTCGCAGGGAGCACCATGGACACCACCACGACTTCCACGCTGGCTGACAGCGTTCACTTCGTCACGCACGCGCCGCGCGTTTTCGTGGTCGGTTCCAGCCTGCCCCGCCTCGATGCCTTCGAGGAGTACCTCGCCTACCGCGGCGAGGAGTGGACATCCATCGATGATCCGGACCTCAACCTGAGCGATCCCGCCACCGTTTCCGAATGGGCCGGCCGGGTCTGCTACATGTCCTTTTCGAACGCGAAGTCGCGTGTGCGGGAGCGCTACCTGCAGGATTCGATCATGGCGCACGCTCACGGCAGCGTGATCGAGCACGTCACCTTCAACCTGCTCTGCGCCGATGTCGCCCGTGACATCCAGCTCGAATTCGTTCGCCACCGCGCCGGTACCGGCTACTCGTGGGAATCGACCCGCTTCACCGACAAGCACCTCCGCTTCGTGGTGCCGCCGCGCCTGCGCGACACCCCGGAAGCGCTGGAGATATTCAGGGTCGGCATCCTGCGCCAGATCGAGGCGTACGACGCGCTGCGCACACTCGCGGAGTCAGAGGGGGATGAGGGCACGCTGAAGCGGAAGCGGATGAAGGAAGCGGCGCGCGGCTTCCTCCCCGGTTGTCGCGCCAGCGACGGTATGATCACGCTCAACGCCCGCGCCGCCCGCCACATCATCACGCTGCGCACCGGGGAGCACGCCGATCTCGGTATCCGCGAATTCGCCTATGAGATTTACCAGGCTCTCCGCGCCACCGCCCCGGCCTTCTTCGCCGACGCCAGCGAACGCGAGGTGCCGGACGGCCCGCCCGAAGTCACCTTCAGCAACGGCTGATCCACCAACCACGGAACGTCCGTAGGGGAGGGTCTTGTGCCCTCCCGGTCGCCCGCAGGCGACGGTCCACCCGGTTCACGATGATGCGGCGACAAAAGAAACCGCCCCGAACCGATCCCGGGAGGGCACAAGACCCTCCCCTGCACGCATTTGATTTGTTCTGGAGGGTAGTGTGTCAGTCATCGAAACGGCGGCGCCGGTGCTGGAATTGAG
>JADLGF010000482.1 GCA_020849415.1 Thermomicrobiales bacterium | reverse complement strand
CACCGGCGTCGACCACCGCCTGGGCCAGCGCCACCGCGCCGGCGCCGCCATCGACCACGTGCGTGGCGATGGCGCTGCGCACCCCGGCCTCGCGGGCGATCGCTTCGATCTCGCGCACATCGGCGTCATGATCGTCGGCGAAGCGGTTGATGGCGATGACCGGCTTGACCCCGAAGGTGGTCACGATCTCGATGTGCTTGAGCAGATTGCTGGCGCCGGCCCGGACCGCATCGGGCGATTCCTCGAGCAGCTCCGGCGGCAGCGGCCGGCCCGGCACGATCTTGAAGCGGCCGGAGTGCGCCTTCAGCGCCCGCACCGTCACGACCAGCACCGCCACGTCGGGCGTCAGCCCGGCGGTGCGGCATTTCACATTGAAGAAGCGCTCCGCGCCCATATCGGCGCCGAAACCGGCCTCGGTGATCACGTAGTCAGCGGCGCGAATCGCGATCTGATCGGCGATGACCGACGAATTGCCGGTGGCGATGTTGCCGAAGGGGCCGGCGTGAATCAGCACCGGCGTGTTCTCGGTGGTCTGGAGCAGATTCGGCCAGACAGCGTCCCTGAGAATCACCGCCATCGCCCCGGCCGCTTTCAGGTCCTCGGCGGTGATGAATTCGCCCCGGACATTCCGCCCGATCACGATCCGCCCGAGCCGCGCCCGCAGATCGGCGGCCGAGGAGGAGAGGGCGAGGATGGTCATCACCTCGGAGGCGGCGGTGATATCGAACCCGGTCTGGCGGGGAACGCCATCTTCCTTCGAACCGAGTCCCTCGATGATCGAGCGGAGGGATCGGTCGTTCACATCCATCACCCGTCTCCAGATGATGGTGTGCGGATCGATCTCCAGCGCGTTCCCCTGATAGAGGTGATTGCTGATCATGGCGGAGAGGAGATTGTGGGCGGCGGTGACGGCGTGGAAATCGCCGGTCAGGTGCAGGTTGAGCTGCTCCATCGGCAGCACCTGCGAGTAGCCGGCCCCGGCTGCGCCACCCTTGATGCCGAAGGTTGGGCCCATCGACGGCTGGCGCAACGTGAGCACCGAGGTCCGGCCGATCTTCCCAAGTCCCTGCGCCAGCCCGACGGCGGTGGTGGTTTTGCCTTCGCCGAGCGGGGTCGGGGTGATGGCGGTCACCACCACGTACTTGCCGGTTGGACGATCTTGCAACGAACCGACCACGGCCGGATCGATTTTGGCGACGTGACGCCCGTACGGCACGAGCCACTCGTCGCCGATTCCGAGTTGCGCGGCGATTTCGGCCGGCGGCAGCATGGTCGCTGCCTGGGCGATCGCGAGATCGGATGGAATGGAGGGCATCGAAAACACTCGTTTCTATCAGCGCATGGCAAAAGGCGCGCCCACCCGCGCGCAATCAACCTCGAAACTGTAACAGGGCCGCGAACCGGGCGCTGCTTCGTCAACGATCCACGACCGGCTACGGTACGATTCGGCGGAATCGCGTCCGGTCGATCATGGTGAGGGGTGGATGACTATGGCGGCGGTGTCGCGTGACCGCGCGTGGTGGGTGCGGCTCTACCGGCTCGGGTTTGGGCTACTGATCATCGCGGCGGTGGTGGTGCAGCTCGATCGTACCGGCAAGTGGGCCAACTTCTTCAGCTTTTTCACCATCCAGAGCAACCTCATCGGCGCCGCCGTGTTGCTGATCGGCGCCATCGCCGTACCCGGCGCCACCAGGCGCTGGGACCTGGTGCGGGGAGCCGCCGCGATCTACCTGATCCTGACCGGAGTCATCTACAACACGCTGCTCACCGGGGTCGATGTGCAGACATCCGAGGCGTGGATCAACAACGTCCTGCACCGGATCATTCCCGTGGTGATGCTGATCGATTTCCTGATCCTGCCACTGGCGCATCGCATCCGGTGGCGTGAAGCGCTGGTCTGGTCGATCTACCCGCTGCTCTACCTGGCGTATTCGCTCATCCGCGGACCGATCGTCGACTGGTATCCCTATCCATTCCTCGACCCCCGCGAAGACGGCGGCTACCCCCGAGTCGCCGCGTACTGCGTCGCCATCCTCATCGGCTTCCTGGCGGTAACGTGGGTGATGACGGAAGTCAATGCGCGCCGATCGAGGCGTGAGGCATGAGGTGAGAGGCGTGAGGAGATGTTTCGTCACGACTAGCGTTGTTGCTGGCTCCTTATCAAGCCACGAAGCATCCTTCCGATCTCGTCACAAGCAGCGAACAGGTCGTTGGCTTGAGCATCAGTGAGATATCGAAACCTTCGTGCGAGTTCCAGTTGCGTCTCCACTTCGCAGAGTGACCCATAAGAGATGTGCAGGAATCGGACGTAATCTGCCTGGCTACCCCTCCCGCGTCCCTCAGCGATGTTGAACGAAATGGAGTTCGCCGCCCGTTGCAACTGAGGAGCGAGGATAAACCGTTCATGCGGAGGGAATCTGAGGCACAAGTCATGCACCATCTCGGCAAGATCAACGGCCTTTTGCCAAACTGCGAGACCGCGATAGCCGGGGCCGCCAGCCGCGTTTGCATCACCCACCATCGCTCTTCCTCACGCCTCTCACCTCATGCCTCACGCCTCACCCTTTCACCGACCCCGCCGTCGCGCCGCTGACCATGAAGCGCTGGGCGACGAAGTAGAGCAGCATGACTGGCAGCGACGAAAGCACCGCGCCTGCCATCAGGTGACCCCACGGCAGCACGTCGCTGGTGATCAGGTAGTTGATGCCGAGCGGCACGGTCCGTTTCGATTCCGAGGTAATGAAGATCAGGGCGAGCAGCAGTTCGTTCCAGGCGCCGGTGAAGGTGAAGATCGCCACCGCCGCCAGTCCCGGCAGCGAGAGCGGCAACAAGATTCGGAAGAGCGCGCCGAGCCGGGTGCTGCCATCGACCATCGCCTGCTCCTCGAGTTCACGTGGCACGTTCCGGAAATAGCCCTGCAGCAGCCAGGTGCTCAACGGCAGCGAGAAGGTGAGGTAGACGATGATCAGGCCGTGCAGCGAATTCCCCAGCCCCAGCCGCGCCACGATGATCGAAAGCGGGATGAAGAGGAGCGACGTCGGCGTCAGGTAGGCGAAGAGGATGATCCGGCCGATGATCCCCTTGAACTTGTACTTGAAGCGCACCACCGAGTAGGCGGCGAAGCTGGAGATGATCAGCGAGATCATCGTCACCGTACCCGCCACGATCAGGCTGTTCCGGATATTGACCAGGAATTCCTTCTCCACGATCAGCACCCGGTAATTGTTCGAAGTGAACACCTGCGGCCAGAGCGACGGCACCCGGTAAATCTCGCGCGGCAGCTTGAGCGAGGTGATCACCATCCAGTAGATCGGCAGCAGCACGAAGGCGATCGTAATCACCAGCATGGCGTAGGTGAAGATGCGTATCACCAGCGTCCGGCGACGCAGGCTCGCTTGCCGTTTGGCTTTCTTCTCGACCGGCGTTTCGATCGGCGTGGTGGTGGCCATCAGTCATCCCCCTGCATCATGGTGGTGACAACCACAACCAGAATCAGCAGGAACGGCACCATCGCGACCGACACTGCCGCCGCCTCTCCGAGACGCTGGGTTTGCATCCCGAAATACGCGAGCACCGGGAAGACCATCGTCGAATCAGACGGCCCACCCTGCGTCATTACCCAGATGTTTTCGAAGGAGTTGGCGGTCCAGATCGAGGAGAGGAGGATGACGATGAAGATCACCGGCCGGATCGCCGGGAAGGTGACGCTCCAGAAGCGCTGGAAGGCGTTGGCGCCATCGACCCTGGCCGCCTCGTAAAGATCGTTCGGCACCGTTTGCAGCGCCGCCAAAAACGAAATGAACCAGAAGGGGAACCCGCGCCAGGTCGTGGCGATGATCACCGCCGGCATGGCGGTCGACTTCTGGCCGAGCCAGTCGATCACGCCGTGATAGAGCCCGAGTTCGTTGAGGATCAGGTTGATGCCGCCGCCGATCGGCTGGTAGAGCACCCGCCAGGTCAGGAAGGCGATGAACCCGGGCATCGCCCAGGGCACCATCAGCGCCGCCCGGAAGATGCCGCGCCCCTTGAACTGCTGATTGACCAGCAGCGCCAGCCCGAGGCCGATCACCAGCTTGAGCGCGCCGGTGACCACCACGAGCGTGACCGTGTTTTCGATCGTGCGCCGAAAACTCGACGATTTCGAGAGGTACCGGAAGTTATCGAACCCGATCCACTCGCCCGGGTTGCCGACCACCCGGCTCGTGAACGAAATGTAGATAGCGTACAGAAATGGATAGGCCACGAGCCCGACCACCAGCGCCACCGCCGGCAACACCAGCAGGTAGCCCCAGAGCGCCTGCTTTCCGGCGAACCCGAGCCACGGTTTCCGGGTTTCGAGTCCCGGCGTCGTTGTCGCCGACATCCATCACCCCGCTGGCGACGAAT
>JADLGF010000481.1 GCA_020849415.1 Thermomicrobiales bacterium | reverse complement strand
TCGGCCGGCACCTTCAAGCTCCACCTCGTTCCCTCCGGCATTCTGAATCCCGAGTGCGTTTCGGTGGTTGGGCCGGGAGTTGTGGTCGATCCGCCGTCGCTGGTCCGCGAACTGGTCGCGCTCCAGGCGCGCGGCATCACCATCGATCAGCTGCTGATCAGCGAGCGTGCCCACGTGGTGATGCCGTACCACCCGGTGCTCGACGCCCTTGAGGAAACGCACCGCGAATCGGGCGAAATCGGCACCACCCGCCGCGGCAACGGCCCGGCGTACTCCGATAAGGTGGCGCGGCGTGGCGTGCGCATCGCCGATCTGCGCAAACCGGACCGGCTCGACAAGATCGTGCGCGAAGCGGTTGCCGAACACAACGAACTCCTGACCCGCTTCTACGGCGCCCAGCCGCTCGATCCCGATCAGGTCGTGTCCGATCTCGAACTCGCCGCGCAGTTCCTCCGCCCCTTCATCGGCGACGCCGAAGCGCGGGTGCAGGAGATGCTGATCGCGGGCAAGCGCGCGCTGATCGAGTGCGCGCAGGGCCCGATGCTCGACGTCGATTTCGGCACCTATCCATACGTCACCTCGTCGTCCTCGTCGGCGGCGGGCGCCTGTCAGGGCGCCGGAATCGCGCCGGTGCACGTCGATCGGGTGATCGGCGTTTACAAGGCCTACTCGACCCGCGTCGGCGCCGGACCGATGCCGACCGAACTCCACGATGAAACCGGTGAGTTGATCCGCCAGCGGGGCCGCGAATACGGCACCTCCACCGGTCGGCCCCGCCGCACCGGCTGGTTCGATGGCGTCGCCGCCCGCCACGTGGCGCGCTGGAACGGCGTCACGGAAGTCGCCGTCACCCTCACCGATGTGCTCGACGTCTTCGAAGAGATTCAGGTCGCCCGCGCCTACCGTCTCGATGGTGAAGAAACCACCGCCGTGCCGTCGCTGGTCGATGACTACTTCCGGGTCGAACCGGTGTATGAGACGGTCCCGGGCTGGCAGCAGGATGTCACCGGCGCCCGCACCCGCAGCGATCTGCCGGAGAACGCGCTCGGCTACCTGCGCACCCTTGAAACGTTCCTCGGCGCGCCGGTGACCATGGCCGGGGTCGGACCCGGCCGGGAGCAGCTCGTGCCGCTGACCGCCGACGCCGCCATTCTCGGCGGCTCGATCGCTCGCTAGTTCGTTCAACGGGAGGAATCATCGTGGCCGAACCGACCATCCTCGACGCTGTCGCCATCCAGAAGTTGATTCCCCACCGCTACCCCTTCCTGCTCGTCGATCGCATCGTCGAGCTCGAAGCGGGCAAGCGGGCGGTCGGCCTCAAGAACGTCACCATGGGCGATCAGTTCTTCCAGGGCCACTTCCCGGTCTACCCGGTGATGCCGGGCGTGCTGATTGTGGAAGCCATCGCGCAGGTCGGGGCGGTGGCGATGCTCGGACTCGAAGAGCATTCGGACAAGATCGCCTTCTTCGCCGGTATCGATAATGTCCGCTTCAAGCGGCAGGTGAAACCGGGCGATGTGCTGCGGTTGGAAGTCGAACTCGGCCAGATTCGGCGCAACATCGGCACCGGCAGCGGCGTCGCGACCGTCGACGGCGAGGTCGCCTGCAAGGGTGATTTCATGTTCGCGCTGGCTCCGAAGGAATCGCTCGGGTTGTGACCGGTCTCCGGTTCGGCCGACGGGAACCGGTGATCGGCATCGATGCCAGCCGGCTCAACGTTGCCCACCGGACCGGCACCGAAACCTACACCTGGGAAACCCTTCGGGCGATGGCGGAGCTGGCGCCCGGCGCGCCGATCCGCTTGTACCTCAACGCCGAGCGCGCACCCGACTCGTTCCGGCAAAGCTGGGAAGAGCGTCCTATCCCCTTCCCCCGCTTCTGGACCCACGCCCGCCTTTCGTTCGAAGTGGCGAAGCATCCGCCGGCGCTTCTCTGGGTGCCGGCCCACGTGATTCCACTCAACCACCCGAAATCGGTGGTGACGATCCACGATCTCGGCTACCTCCACCACCCCGAGGGCCACACAGCGAAACAACGGCGCACGCTCGATCGGACGACGCGCTGGAGCAGCCGGGTCGCCGAGCACATCATCGCTATATCGGAAATCACCAAACGCGATCTCATCGATCGCTACGGGGTGCGCCCGGAAAAAGTCACCGTGATTCCGCACGGGGTCTCGGATCGATTCGCGCCGGCCGGTGATGAGGCGATCGCCTCGCTCCGCGATCGCTACCACCTCGATCGTCCGTACGTGCTGGCGGTCGGCACCGTGCAGCCACGTAAGAACTACGCCGGCCTGGCACGGGCCATGGCGACGATTGCGGAGGACGGCTTTCCGCACCAGCTCGTGATCGCCGGCAAGCCGGGCTGGCTTGCCGATCAGGTGCGGGCGGAGATCGGAGCGACCGGAATTCGGGACGACGTCCGCTTTCTCAATTACGTCCCCGAATCCGACCTGCCCGCGCTCTATTCAGGCGCCGATCTGGTCGCGTTTCCCTCCTGGTTCGAAGGGTTCGGGCTACCGGCGCTGGAAGCGATGCGCTGCGGCGCCCCGGTTATCGTGTCGGACCGTGGGTCCCTGCCGGAGATCGTCGGCGATGCCGCCATCGTTTTCGATCCGGGCACGGATGGCGAACTCACCGAGGCGATCAGCCGCGTCCTCACCGATCAGGCGCTTCGCGACGATCTCGTGGCGCGCGGGCTGGCGCACTCGGCCACCTTCACGTGGCAAGCCACCGCCGAAAAAACACTTGCGCTACTGGCGGAACACGCGGGTTTGCCGAGGGATTCCACCCCGCCGTGGTAGCATGAATTCATGCGACGTACCGCGCCGTTCGATCGTTTGAACGGACCGGCGGACACCACTTCGAGGCGAGAGAGTATGCGCGCTTCCGGTCGAGTCGTCGGGTTGATCCTCCTGGGCGCGGCGGTCGCCATCGGCCTGATCGGCTCGATCTGGCTGATCACCAATGTGCAAAGTGACGATCTGGAAACGACCGGCGCCATCTTCGGGGCGGCGCTACTGGCGATCGTGTTCGTGCTGCCACTCGGCGGCGCGGGCATCTTTCTCCTGATCAAGGGGCGGCAGGAAGCAGCCGAACTGGTCGATGTCGACCGCCAGCGGAAACTGCTTGGCGTCATCGGCACCCGGGGCCAGGTCTCGATCAGCGACGTCGTGCTCGAACTCAATTCTACCCGCGATCAGGTCCAGAACGATCTGCACGCCCTTGTCAGCCGCGGCCTCTTCTCCGGGTACGTCGATTGGGGCAAGGGCATTCTCTACTCGGTGGAAGCCTCGCAATTGCAGGGTCGCACAACGTGCCCGAACTGCGGTGGCCAGCTCGAACTCGGCGGCAAGGGGCTGGTGAAATGCCCCTACTGCGGGTCCGAGATTTTCCTGGCCGCCTGACCGTTCGATGTGAAGGGAGCAACCATGGATCGAGCCGGACGAATCGGGAGCCTTCTGGATGGACTCCCCGGATACACCGGATACCGGCGCAAGGAAGACCGTCGCGACGCCGATCGCGTCGTGCGGGATCGCATTGCCGCCGAGCTGGAAGCGCGCGCAACCCGGGTCGATCGCATCGCCTCCGACTACGCCTCCCGCCGGGAAATGGGGCCGATCGAGGCGCTCGGCTCACTGACCCAGGAGCTGCGGCTGCTCGCGACCCGCGTGAAAACAGCCAGCTACGGCTACGGCGGGCTCTTCGGCAATCGCGACATCAACGACGCCGTGCTCGCCCAGTTGCGCGGATTCGATGACGCCCTCCTCGAAGGCGTGGCGGTGCTCGACGGGCCGATCGAAGCGATCGAACGGGCCACCATCGAAACCGTCACCGACGCGGCGGTGCACGCCCGGAGCGTGGTGCTGCAACTCAGCGATCAGTTTTCCGCCCGTTCCGAGGTGATCGAAACGGCGGAGGTCTCCTCGATCCTGCCGGCGATTCCGGCCGTGGCCGGAACGATCGACGAGATCGAGCCGGTCAAGCCCCACCCCGCCTACGACACCCACGATCGGGACGCGATCGAAATCCTCGGCGATCAGTACATCGTCGACGCCCGGATTGAGATCAAGGGACCGAACGCGTTCCGGCTCTACCGGGTCAAGAGCAACCCGAACCGCTGGTTGCTCACCCCGCTCGACCCGGGGCAAACCTTCGCCCTGCTCGAAGAGGGCATCACGTTCGAGACCGAGGAGAAGCCGGTCCGGGCCTCCGGCTCGGTGATCGGCGGCGGCGGCAACCAGAGCGACCTGCCGGTTTCCTACGTCCGCACCCAGGTCGATGGCAACGAAGCGCTCCGGCTCGACTGGAGCGGCGAGGTGCAATCGTTCGTCGGCTCGATCGTGCACCCGGATGACATCGTGAACTATGGTTCAACCCTGAACCAGGCTTAAGCGTCCCGAACGCTCGGGATAACGACGGGCGGGCGACGAACAAACCCGCCGCAGCGAATCGGAGAGGGAGTCAACGAAGATGGGAATTCTCGATCGCGTTTCGACGCTCGTGCGCGCCAATGTCAACGACATGCTCGATCGGGCTGAAGACCCCGAAAAGATGATCAACCAGATTCTTCGCGACATGCAGGAGAACATCGGCGAAGCGCGCAAGGCGGTCGCCAGCATGATCGCTCAGGAGAAAGAGCTCGAACTCGATCTGGCCCAAACCCGCAAGCTCGCCAGCGAGTGGCAGGGCAAGGCCACCCGCGCCGTTTCGGCCGGCAAGGACGATCTCGCCCGCGAGGCGCTCCGCCGCAAGAACGACAACGAGAGCAACTCCGAGGTGTACGCGCAGCAGCTCGCCGTGCAGAAGCAGGCAGTTGAGAAGCTGAAGGCGCAGCTGACACAGCTGGAAGCGAAGTACAGCTCCACCCTGTCGTCCCGTGACACCCTGATCGCCCGCCAGCGCCGCGCCGAGGCCCAGAAGAAGGTCGCGAGCACCCTCTCGACCTTCTCGCCGATGGACCCGACCGCCGATCTCGAGCGGATGGAGCGCAAGATTCGCAGCTCCGAAGCGCACGCCATGGCCGAGATCGAAATGGCCGACACCTCGTTCGACACCCAGTTCCGCGAACTCGATTACGACCAGGGCGTCGAGGACGAGCTGGCGGCGCTCAAGGCCGAACTCGGTCAGGCCGAAGCCCTGCCCGAGACCGTCGGCGAGGCGGTTACCGATACCGAAGCCTAGTCCGTTCCGGGGGAGATCGCTCGAACGGGCGATCTCCCCGCCCACGCCAGGTCCTCGAAGCGCCCAGGAGGTGAATCAATGGCGATCATCGATCTGATCCAGCTGCCAAACCAGTATCCGGATGAAGTCGTGCGGCGCGTGCCTGAAAGTGGCTCCGGCGAATTCCGGCTTGGTTCGCAGCTGGTGGTGCGCGAGGATCAACGCGCCATCTTCATGCGTGATGGCAAGGCGCTCGACGTTTTTGGACCGGGCCGTCACACCATATCGACCAACAACATCCCCTTCCTCTCCCGGTTGATCGGCTTGCCGTTCGGCGGCGATTCGCCCTTCACCGCCGAGGTCTACTTCGTGTCGATGCGTGAGTTCACCGACATGAAGTGGGGCACGCTGCAACCGATGACCTACCGGGACAAGGATTTCGGGATGGTGCGGCTGCGCGCCTTCGGCGGCTACTCGGTGAAGGTGCAGGACCCGCAGTTGCTGGTCGGCTCGATCGTCGGCTCACGCGGCGTCTATTCGATCGGGCAACTCGATGATCACCTCAAGGGGATCATCATCAATGAGTTCAACGACCTGATCGGCGAAACGCACACCTCGCTGCTCGATCTGCCGGGAATGACGCAGGAACTCGCTGCCACGATGCGGGCGTCACTCACCGACGCGTTCCGTCGCGTCGGCCTGCAACTGCTCACCTTCCAGATCACCGCGATCACCCCGCCCGAGGATGTCCAGAAGGCGATCGACCAACGATCGAGCATGGGCGCGATCGGCGACATGGGCAAATTCATGCAGTACCAGACCGGTCAGGCGATCGGCGATGCGGCCCAGAATCCGGGCGATGGCGGCAGCGCCATGGCGACCGGGGCCGGCTTCGGCGCCGGCGCCGC
>JADLGF010000480.1 GCA_020849415.1 Thermomicrobiales bacterium | reverse complement strand
TTTCGGTCATGAAGAGGCTACGTAATCCACCGACCCGAACGCACTGCGAATGAAATCGGCGGCAACCACCGGCGCCTGCCGGAGCTTGCGCGGACCGGATACGCGCGTCCGCCCGCGAAAGACGTCGTAGTTCGCCCGTTCAATCTCCCCCAGGATTTCACCGTACAGCCGCGCGGCGGCAAGCGTGGCGAGCTGGCCGTTGCGATCGAGCGCCGGCACGCCGCGCAGCGCGCTCCGGTAGAGTCCCCGCGCCCGATCGACCTGAAGCGCGACCAGACCGGCGAAATCACCGGTCGGCCGACCCTGCAGGAGGGCCTCGGGATCGCAGCCGAAGGCGCGCATTTCGGCGAAGGGAAGATAGACGCGGCCGGCGGCGGCATCCTCCGCCACATCGCGCACGATGTTGGTCAACTGCATGGCGATGCCGAGTTCATCGGCGCGCGGCAGGGCACGGGGGTCGCGGCAGCCGAGCACTGGCGCGGTCAGCAACCCGACCGTCCCGGCCACCTTGTGGCAATAGCGGCGCAACTCGGGCCAGCCGAAGAACGATTCGGGGGAGAGATCGCCACGCACCCCTTCGATCAGGGCGAGCGCCGGTTCGAGCGGAATGCCGTACGCCGCCCGTGCCCGGGCGAAGGCGCGCGCCACCGGATCGACCGGTTCGTGGAGCTGATCGCGCCAGGCATCGAGCTTGCGTTCGGCGGCATCCCGTGAGTCGCGATCCGCCAGGTCGACGATATCGTCGGCAACGCGGCAGTAGGCGTAAACGGCGTGGATGGCGCGGCGCTGATCGGGCGCGAGGCAAAAGCTCGCCAGATAGAAGCTCCGGCCCTTGGAGCGGGCAATCTCGCGGCAAAGGGCCGCTTCGGCCCTGGATTGTTCATCCACGATGACCTTGCCTCCGTCAGACAGGAAGGACAAACCACGTTCGTCACCCGCGCCAAACATCACCGGCCTCGATTCCGGCCGGGAACAACCGCCCGCGTTCTCGCCTACACCAGGGTGTTGGCGAAGACCTGCCAGGCGAGCGCGGATTTCGCGACCAGACTGCAAACGATGTACGCCCGCTCGCCAAACTCATAGGAACGCCACGGACCGACCCGCCGGTATTGCAGGACCATGTTGACGGCGAACGAGTTGAAGCAGATGAAGAGCGATACGAGAATCCCGTAGACAAAACCGGGAATGCCATCCCCGGTCGCGTTCTGGTTCGTGTGCACCACCTGCATCGCGATTGCGATCCAGGGAGCGAGGCCGATGATCGAGCCGAAGATGAAGGGCCACCAGTTGACCCGCTCGTCATCCGGCTTGCTGGTTGATTCCATCACCAGGCCGAAGAAGATCATGCCCATGTTGGCGGCGAAAATCGCCACCAGGGCGGTCATATCGAGAATGCCGGTGATCATCGCGATCAACACGATCATCAACGACGCGCTGACGCTGTACTCCGTCCAGCGCGCTCGATTCACCCGCTGGCGCAGGCTCTCGAGGTACCAGCCTTCGACTTTGGGCGTCGCCATCAGCAGGTGATCGACCGCCGCGAAGAGGAGGAAGAGCGCCACCGCCGGACCGAGCGGGACGTTCCAGAGCACCGAGGGTTCACTCGGGGCGGTGCCCGGAGGTCCGTCCACGAACGAGGCGAGGATCGGCAATTTGAAGTCGTTGCTGAGCGCCAGCAGCACGATCGCCTGCGCGAGGTGAATCGCGCCGACCACGAGATTGAAGCGCCGCAACCGGTGCGCGGTGTCACGTTCGATCGGCCGGGCGGAGGCGGAGAGCGCCGGGTTCATCGCCATGCGGTACGTCCTTTCGCTCACGAGGCGCCGGGCGCGAGTTCGTGCCCGAGCGCGCTCGTGATGTCAGGGTAGATGAAATGAAAGCCGGCGTTATGTAGCACAGCAGGCTCGGCACGCTGACTTACGAGCAAGAGTTCATCGGCCATTTCGCCGAACGCCGCCCTGGCGGCGAAGGCCGGCAGGGGCAGGAAGGTCGGCCGGTGCAGCGTCCGGCCGAGCGCTTCGGTGAACTCCGCATTGGTCACCGCGCCCGGTGCGACCGCGTTGACCGCGCCGTCCAGCGCGTCGTTCCTGATCGCTTCCAGCAGCAGCGTGAGCAGATCATCGATCGCGATCCAGCTCAGGTACTGCTCGCCGTTGCCAATCTTGCCGCCGAGTCCGAAGCGGAAGGGGAGCGAGAGTTGCTTCAGCAGCCCGCCCTCCCCGGCCAGCACCACCCCGAAGCGGGGGTGCACGACCCGGATGCCCGCCGCCCGCGCCGGATCGGCCGATGCTTCCCACACCCGGCAAACCTCGGCCAGGAAGCCCTCGCCACTGCCGGAGGCTTCGGTCAGTCGTTGGCCGCCCCGATCACCGTAGTAGCCGACGGCCGAGGTTGACACGAGTACCGCCGGCGGGCGGTCGAGCCCCGCCAGGGTGCGGGCCAGGAGGGTTGTGCCCTCGATCCGGCTCGAACGGATTCGCTCCTTGCGCGCCGCATTCCAGCGACCGCCGGCGATCGATTCACCGGCAAGGTGCACGACCGCATCGACCCCTTCGAGCGCGGCGGCATCGATTTCGCCCCGTTGCGGGTTCCAGGCGATCTGATCGGGCGCGCCGGTGGGGGTTCGAACGATGCGGTGCACGGTGTGGCCACCGGCGCGGAGGAACGGCACCAGCCGGCTCCCGACGAGACCGGTGGCGCCGGTGACAGCGATCCGCAGTGGCGGGCTCAACGTGGCGGTGTGGTCGGACATACGCACATAGCTCCCGGAAACCGGGAGGCCGCGTTCGCGAACCTCCCGGTCGATCAGGCTTCCGAACGGATTACGCCTCGGGGGTCGCGATCAGTGCGGCCGCCGTGGTGGATGGGATGACCAGCACCGTCAGGGTGCCGTCACCGGCCTGGCCAATGGCGAACACGTCGTAGACCATGCCAGCCATCAATTCAACGCCCGGGAGATCGAGCGCGACATCGGTAGTTCCGGCAACGCGGACCTCGAGGTCGTAGGAACCGGCCGGAACTTCGAGCGCATCACTGGCATCCGGGAAGGCGAGTTCGCTGATCAGCACATCGCCGCCCTTGAGCGCGATATCAACCGCCGGGGCATCCGGGGAGGTGTGGATCACACGCACCCGCGCCATCGGATCGGCCATGGCGTCGAAATCGCTCAGGTTGACCTGGTAGATGGCCGGGGTGATTTCGGCGAGGAGGCCGGTAGCCGCAACGTGGTAGGCCGCATCCGCCTCGAGTTCGACCTGCGCGTCGATCACCGCGTCGTCCGCGGCCGATCCGGCAGCGGTCACCTGAACGTGGTGCTCACCGGCGGGGACCGCTACCCAACCCGAGAAGGCGCCGAATTCGAGACCTTCGAGGGCGAGCGCGCCATCGAGGTAGACATCGACGGCCGGGGCATCGGGGGAGGCGTGGATCACGTTGATGCAGGAATCGCCGGCCATGCCGATGCCGAGCGCTTCGGAGCAGACGCCCATGTCGGCGTCGGGGCCGGGGGTGGCGTCTTGCGCGGCCGCGCCGGGAGCGGCGACCGCGAACGCCATCAACAGGGCGGGCAGCATCAGCCGGAGTGAATAGAAACGAAGCCGATTTTGCATGGAACGATCTCCTCTCCGTGGTGACTGTCTGGGTGCGGCGCCCTCGCCGTCCCCGTTGATACATGAATCTAAAGTACAGATTTAGATTTGTCAACGGGTTCGCGAATGGGGCATCGTGAGGAGGGAGTAGCATTGCGCGCGGGAACGTGATAAAAGAACCTGAACTGCAGGTTCAGGTAGGTGACCCGTGCGCGCAACCCAGTCGAATCAGGCTCAACTCAAATCGATCGGCGATGTCGTCAAGGCGCTGCAGGCGGCCTTTCCCGACGTGAGTCATTCCAGCCTCCGCTTTCTGGAGCGGGAGGGATTGGCGCGTTCCACTCGTACCGAAGGGGGGCACCGGCTCTACGCTCCGGCCGATATCGATCGCATCATCCGGATCAAGCGCTGGCAGGCGGAACGCCTCACGCTCGATCAGATCCGCGAACGCCTGGCTGAACTCGACCGGTTGCCGGCGGCTGAATCCCTGGCGGCCGAGTTCGTCGATGACGCGGTTTCGGGTGATCTGGCGGCGGCGGGGGAGGTGATTGCGCGGGCCGATCAGGTGGGACTGCCGCTGGCAACGCTCTTCACGGAGGTGCTTACGCCCGCCCTGCGCGAGATCGGTGATCGCTGGGAACAGGGAGACGTGCCGGTGGCGCGCGAGAAAGAGGTGTCGGAACTCTCGCGTGAACTGATCGCCGAACTCACCCGCCGCCACGCCGTGCCGGAGCGGCAAAACGGGGTGGTGGTGGCTGCCTGCGTGGAAGGGGAAAAGCACGAACTCGGCCTGCGCATGGTGGTGGGGCTGTTGCGCGCGCGCGGTATCCGGGTGTCGTTCCTTGGGGCCGACGTGGCGACCCGCTTTCTTCTCGAAGCGGTGGCGATGCGCTCGCCGGCGGTTGTACTCCTCTCGGTCAAGCAAACGAGCGCCCGGGACGCCCTGGAAGAGGCGTTGGCGGCGCTGCGCGACCTGGATGACCCCTTCGAGGTCATCGTCGGGGGCGAACTCTCCGCGATCGAGGCGGCCATGATCGAACGCTACGGTGCCCGGATCGTGCCGAATGACGACCCCGCCGAGGCGCTGCGCCTCGTGGAAGAAGCGCTGGCGCAGCGTCCCACGGTGCGAGCCGGGTAACGACATGCGCATTTGGGATGTCGATCCGGCGATCCTCTGTCGGGTTCATTTGCTCGGTGAACACCGCGAATTGCACGCCATCTGGGTGGTGCTCACGCAGCAGCGAAGCGGGTATTCCCGCCACCCGGAAACGCGACGCTGGCAAGGAAAATTGCGCGCGCTCCACGCGCGTCACGAAGCCCTGGTCCAGGAAATGGAGCGGCGTGGATACCGCCACGCCAGTCCGCTCGATGCCGCGCTCGCCACGGGCAGCGCGGTGCAGGACGAATGGGTCGATTCGCTTGATCGCCAGTTCGACCTGCTCCGCGAGAAGCCGTGCGAGTGCTTGCGGGACCGGCCGCTTACCACCCCTTGATTTCGAGCCCCTTCGAGGCCTGATCGAGCGCGGCGAGATCGTCGGCGGTGAGCTCGACCGCGAACGCGCCGAGATTGTCATCGACCTGCTCGGCGGTATTCGCGCCCATGACCACCACGGAAACTTCCGGGTGGGTCATCACCCACTGCTGCGCGAGCTGCGCCACCGTCACCCCGAGCCGCTCGGCGATCTCGAACGCCACCCGCAGCACGTCGCCCGGCTGGCCGTTCAGCGCCGCTTGCAGACTGGCGGCGCCCCGCTCGGTCCAGAGTTTCCCCGCCGGCGGCGGGCTGCCCGGCCGGTAGGCGCCGCTGAGCAGCCCGACCCCGAGCGGTGAGTAGGCCATCACGCCGACTCCGCTCGCGCGGCAGAATGGGAACATCTCCCGTTCGAGTTCGCGGTCCATCAGGCTATAGGGATTCTGTACGGTGATCAGCTGGCTGGCGTTGATGCGATCCTGGATGTTGATCGCCCGGCAGACCTGCCACGCCTGGTAATTGCTCACCCCGACGTAGCGAATCTTCCCCTGCTGCACCAGGTTTTCGAGCGCGCGGAATTGCTCGTCGAGCGGCACGTCATCGTTGTGCACGTGGAGGATGTAGACATCGATGTGATCGGTATCGAGCCGCTTCAGCGAACGCTCGACCTCGCGCATGATGTGGTAGCGCGATCCGCCGCGATCGTTCGGGCCGTCGCCGATCGGCGAACTCACCTTCGAGGTGATCACCACCTCGTCACGCACGCTCTTCAGCGTCCGACCGAGGATTTCTTCCGATTTGCCGATGTGACCGCGGGTATCGCCGAGACCATAGACATTGGCGCAATCGAAGAGGTTGACGCCCAGATCAAGGGCGCGGCGAATCATCCGCTCGACTTCGGCTTCATCCTTCTGGCCGCGCAGGCCGAGCCCGAGCGCCATCCGTGAAACCTTCACCCCGGAGTTCCCGAATCGTACGTATTCCACGCCGCTTTCTCCCGATCACATCCCAACGACCACCGGTAGCATACCCGGACTCGTGACGCGGTTCCCGGGTGCTTTTTCGGACGCGCCCAGCGACCGGCGGGATGAATGACGACGGCCGCGCCCGGAGGCACGGCCGTCGTTTTCGTGGTTGTGCGAACCTGAAGCGGAGGCCGATCGGATTGTGTCCCTCCCGAGCCCGTCATTCTGAGCAGCGCGAAGAACTCGACGCGGAGCGGCTTCTCGTCGGGACACGGTGCCTTCTTGCACCGTCGCTTCGCGTCGAATCCTTCCCTTCGGTCAGGATGACGGGACTTGTTTGATATGGAGGGAAGACAACAATTGGGCCGACGCTCTAGCTCACCTTTTCGGCGTCCCGAATCGGGGCGAGCACTTCCTCGATGAATCGGGCCTGCCCGACGAAGCTCAGCGGCAGATCGCGATTCCAGATTCCGACCTGACCGGCCGCGACCGCGGGGTGCGTCGACAGCGTCGGGTGCGCCTGCAACTCCTCGAGGGTGGTCCAGGCGCCGTAGGCATCGATGTAGATGACATCGGCCGGGTACTTCAGCGCCTGTTCCTCGCTGATCGGTTCCCAGTAGGTGGTGGCTTCGGGTGAGCCGTCATTGGCGAGGTTGAACCCCAGGGTGCGCACGAACCCGAGATCGCCGACGTAATCGGGCGATGCGACGTAGAACTCACCCGGGTTGTAACTCGCGAAAAGGACGGTCAGATCGGATTTCTCGGCAGCGATGGTGTTCGCTTCGACGTAGCGACCCTCGAACGCGTGCCGATCCTCGATCAACTGCTCGGACCGCAGATCGGCGCCGAGCGCCACGGCCAGTTCGATGATTCGCCCGAGTTCGATTTCGTTCGAATCGCCCTGGTTGATGATGACAATTGGCGCGATCGATTCGATCGCCTCGGTAACCTCTGCCGGAATCCCGACCATGGAAGTGGCCGGATCATCACGATTCCAGATCCAGGTCACGATCAGGTCCGGCTCGGCTGCCAGCAGCGCTTCGACATCGACATTTCCCTCGATGTCCGAAACGATCTCGACGGTGGAGGGGTCGAGCGAACCCCAGGCGACGTGATCGCCATCCGGGTAATTCGATGCCGTCCAGCCGAACACGGTGGTCGGGGGAATCCCGAAATCATTGAGCGCGCCCGCCGTGTTGATCGCGGCGGCGATACGCACCGGGCGCTCCGGCAGTTCGATGGTGTTGCCGAGCAGGTCGGTGAAGCTCCACCCATCCGCGGCGGGGCTGGCCGGCGCATCGCCCTGGGCGTGAACGCCCGAAACGATCGCGAGCGAAGCGGCGGCCGAACCAGCCAGGAGGGTACGACGCCCGATCCGGGCTCGAAGGAGATCGTCCAACAGGGTGCCTTTCACAACGTGCCTTGTGAAATCCGATGAATTCACTCGGATATCATAGGCGTTGATCAGGCGACTGTTCAATCCGCGATGCCCGTTCGCCGGTTCACCGGGCGCGCAGCACCTCCAGCAGCGGGGCGAGCGCGGCGACGAGGGACCGGGCTTCGGCGGTAGCGGGCGGAGTATCGGGGGTGAAGCGTTCCTCGAATTCGGTCATTTCCAGGCCAAGCACGTCGCCCCCGGCGATTGCGGTGAGCGCGGACCGGAGTTCATCGAGGGTCAAACCGTTCGGAATCTTGTAGTCGGTCGGGACGATGCCGGGATCGAGCACGTCGCAATCGATGTGCACGTAAACGGGCCGTCCGGCGATCGCTTTGACCACCCGCTCCGCCAGCCGTTCTCCCGGCCGTACGAGCGCGATCGATTCCGTATCGATCAACTCCTGCTCGAACGGATCGATGTCCCGTTGCCCGACCAGCACCAGCCGATCGATCGAACAGCCGCTGCCGAGTCCTGAATCCCACAGACCGGCCGGTCCCGACATCGCCAATCCGCCCAGATAACCGGTGGTCGAGGCCTCCGGCGTGTTCAGGTCGGCGTGGGCATCGAACCAGACAACAACGGCGTCGGGGTGGTGCTTCGCGATCACCGGCAGGGTCGCGATCGCGGCGGCGCAGCGATTTAGCACAGTCACCGAAGTCTGCCCGGCGGTGCGCACCGCATCGAGCCGGGTTTGCAGGTTGCGCAATCCTGGCATCGCGGCCGCCAGTTCGATGTCCCAATTGGTGTTCAGCGCCGGTTCCGTGGTGCCGATCACGGTCGGCTCCAGGCCCAGATGCTCGCCGATCGCGTGAGCGAGCAAGACGGCGCCGGGCATGGCCAGATCGTTGTGGTCACCCGCGCGGCCCTGGAAGGCGGTGAGTGCGAGCGGCATGGTGGTGTTCTCCCGTCGATTGAGTCGCGGCGCCCAAGTGGCGCGCGCAGTATTTAGGCATTGCGCACTGCTTCATGGATACCAGAGCCGCTACGGCGCAACAAGCTCCGCCGCTGGACGCCGCTCCAGGGATGGCGTGTAATCGCACCATGAAGGTGTTGGTGACCGGAGCCGGGGGACGACTCGGACGGGCGGTAACGCGGGCGATTCGTGAGCGCGGTGATGAAG
>JADLGF010000479.1 GCA_020849415.1 Thermomicrobiales bacterium | reverse complement strand
TACAAGTGGCTGACCGCCCGCACCGCCATCGTTCCGGCCGTCAGCATCGGCTCGAACCTCGGCCTGATCCTGCTCATTGCCGGCATCATGATCGGCCTGACCGGGCTGGCGTGGGTCGGTGTGGCGCTCTTCGCCCTCACCACTATCTTCGCGCTGATCACCCTGCCGGTCGAGTTCGATGCCTCGGCGCGGGCCAAGGTGGCGCTGGCTGATCTCAAGATCATCAACACCGCCACGCCGGAGGGTCAGGTCGAAGCGAAGGGCGTCAACGCGGTGCTGAGCGCCGCCGCCTGGACCTACATCGCCGCCTTCGCGGTCTCGCTCCTGCAACTCCTCTACTACGTGAGCCTGCTCACCGGCAGCCGCCGCGACTAGAGGGAGTAACCCTCATCCCCTGCCCCCTCTCCCGTTGCGACGGGAGAGGGGGTTCTTGTTGCCTGGATTCAGTCTCCGTACCCTCTCCTGCCGCAGCGGGAGAGGGTGGCCGCGTTAGCGGTCGGGTGAGGGTTTTACGCCTGGAGCTCGAACGCCGCGCGGATGTCGCCGACGTGGCGGCCGTTGTGGTTGCGCAACTGGGTCGAGTGAGCAGTCAGGATGGCGTCGGACTGTTCGGGGCGGATTAGGCCGAGTTGCTCCAGCGTGGAAACGACGATCGGCGCGTGCGACCGGAACGAACCGTCGGCGACCCGGATCGCGATCCCCAGCCCGGCCTCCGGCACGCCGATGCAGATCAGCCCCTCCGCGCCTGACTTGCAGACGAAGTCACCTCCGCCGGCGCGCATGATTGTCGCGACCAAGGCCCCGACACCGGAGACATTCTCGGGAAAGGCGATCATCGCCTCCCGCAGCCGGTTCAACGCATCCGCATACTGCCGGCCTGCCCCCTCCGGCGTCCGTTCCGGCGCGGCAAGGGCCGCGTACGACTGCGCGAAGGCGCGGACCGGGGCGGCGAAGGTCGGGACGCTGCACCCGTCGGTGCCGAGCACGACCTGCTCGGCCGGGTCGCGGCAGACCTCCGCCATCACTGCCAGGATCCGCTGCTGGATCGGGTGATCGATCTCCAGGTAGCCATCGATCGGCAGGCCGAGGTGCAGCGCGGTGGCGATCATCCCCGAGTGCTTGCCGGAGCAATCGCAATGCAGCGGCGAGCGTGGCGTCACGCCATCGAGCACCCGCCCGAGTTCATCACTATCGGCCGGCAAGGGTGCGCCGCACTGCAGCGCCGCCGGATCGAGATCGAGCTTCGCCAGCATGCCGGTCACCTGGCTCTGGTGCATCAGGCTGCCGTGATGCGAGGCGCAGCAGAGCGCCAGTTCAGCCGGCGTGAAGCCGTATCGGTCCGCCGCGCCACTCTCGATCACCGGGATCGCCTGAAACGGCTTGGCCGATGAGCGA
This sequence comes from Thermomicrobiales bacterium, assembly GCA_020849415.1. GTDB lineage: Bacteria > Chloroflexota > Chloroflexia > Thermomicrobiales > UBA6265 > JADLGF01. The sequence continues at coordinate 2,490 of JADLGF010000479.1, read as the reverse complement.
TAGAAGATGACCGCGTCTGGATCACCCGCCGACGCCACCAACCGGCCATCGACATCGACAACGGCGATCATCCCGTCGTGAACGCTTTCCACAATCCCGCCGCGCGTAACTTCCGCCAATCGAGTCAACCTGGGCTCCTTTCAATCACGAGGCGTACGGCATAAGGCGTGGGGCGTGCGGAGACGACGCGCAGGCAGTTTTCCTCACGCCTCATGCCTCCCACCTCACGCCTTCTCAACGATATCCGTCCGGGCGAATTCCGGTACCGGGAAGACGACGATGACGTGCATCGTTTCGGCGCCGGTGTTGGTGAAACCGTGCAACAGACCGGCCGGAAAGAAGAGGCTGACGCCGGCTTCGATCGGCACGGTTTCGTCCCCCATCGTCGCTTCGCCGGTGCCGCTCAGGAACGTGACCGATTCCTCGACCGGGTGATCGTGCCGAAAGACCCGATCGCCCGGCTCCAGCCACTGCTGACCGACGAAAATGGTCGACGAACCGGTCTCCCGGCAGACGAGGTGCTGCGTCGGCAGGCCGCTGGGGCTCGGCACGATCGGCCGCTCGCTGTGCACAATTCTGGTTCCATGCATAGGGCACTCCCGCCGGTTCGCAATCCTGCTCCGGGTCGTTGCTCCCGGTATTGAATCGCATCCGGAGCATTTGCGGAGGCATCCCCTCGGTGAGCCTTGCCGTACAACGTAGTTAAAGGGTCGGAACGAACTCAGGGCCGGGAACGTTTAATGAGTAGAATGTTCGTACCTCGCATGGCGAACCCCCGGTCGCCGATCGAAATACTGGCTCCCGCGGAGGTTGCATCGGAGATGTTCGAGATTCGATTTAACCGGCGATCCGCCCTGGCGCTGAGTGCGCGGGCGGCGGCCCTCAGCCTCGCTCCGGCGGCGCTGATCGCGAGCCGGCCGTCGGCGTTGGCCCAGGAGACCACGGTCAGCGGCGCTACCGTCGCCTACTTCCCGGAGACCGGCCACAACGTGCGCGGCGCCTTCCTGCAGATGTTCCAGGAAATCGGTGGTGTCGATGTCGCCGGCTTGCCCCTCTCCGAGGAACGCTTCGTGGAAGCGACCGGGATCGTGCAGAGCTTCGAGGGGATCGCCTTCGTCTACGATCCGAGCCTCGAAAGCCCGTGGGACCGCCAGGCGATGCACCTGCCGGATGACATCAAGCAATCCTTCGCGCCCTCCAGCGCCCGCAAGACCGTTTCGACCTGCTCGGGCAACAACTGCCGCTTTTTCGAGGAGACAAAGCACACCGTCAGCGATGACTTCCTGGAACTCTGGGAAAAGGGCGGCCTGACCACCTTCGGCATGCCGCTGAGCGAGCCGTACCGTGTCGGCACCCAGGGCGCCACCCGCCAGGTTTTCGAACGGGCGGTGATGGAGCATCGGCCGTCGTCCGGCATCCGCCTGCTGCCGCTCATCCGCCAGCAGATCGAGGATTCGGGCGAGAACTGGGCGCCCGCGTTCCAGCCGGCGCCCCCGACCGGCGGCACCCCGCACCTCGTGGCCTCACCGGATGGCCTGCGCCTGCGCAACGGCCCGGGCACCGAGTATGACATCCACGTGTTGCTGGCCGATAACGCCGATTTCATTGCCGCGCCCGGCGCCAGCGGCGAGTGGCTACCCGGCTACGCCGACGGTTACAGCGGCTGGGTCTCCTCCGAGTTCCTCAAACTCCCCGAGCCGCTGCCGGAGATTCCGGAATCGGAGTGGGACCGCTCCGTTTGGCAGGGCGCCGCGCTGAGCGAGGTCAATGTCCGGCGCGAGCCGTCGACCAAGTCGGCGACGCTGCGCGTGCTCAAGTTCGGCGATCCGGTCACGGTCACCGCCTGGGTGAAGGGCGAGGAAGTCTACGAAGGATCCGCGCTCTGGGCGCGGATCGGCCCCGATCAGTACGTCTTCGGCCGCAATGTCGGCCGCAACGCGCCGGTGCTGCCGACGCCGGTCCCCGCCGACGCGCCGAAGTCGGGCAAATGGATCGATGTCAATCTCACGCAGCAGATCATGGTCGCCTACGAAACCCGGAATCCGGTGCGCACCTGCCTCGTCACCACCGGCATGGCGGGTTGGGAAACCCCGCCCGGCTCCTACCGGATCCTGGTGCGGGTGGCGAACGAAACGATGGACAGTGACGCCATCGGCGCCGAGAACTTCTACAAGCTCGAGGACGTGCTGTTCACCCAGTACTTCACCGATGAAGGCCACGCGATTCACTTCGCCTGGTGGCGTACACCCGAGACGATCGGGCGTCCCGGCAGCCACGGCTGCCTGAATCTGTTGCTCGACGATTCTCAGTTTTTCTGGGATTGGTCCGAGATCGGAACCCCAATCATCATCCATAACTAGACCTTGCACCGATTGATCGGGATCATTGGGTAGATATTCTGTCAATCTCACTCCCGGTTCGCGCGGATTTGCGGCTACAATCGTCGATCGATACCCGCAGAACGGCGGGTTTCGTTCGCGATGCGTTTTC
>JADLGF010000478.1 GCA_020849415.1 Thermomicrobiales bacterium | reverse complement strand
TGCCGAGCAGTTCGAAGATGTGGATGCTGCTGGTCGGCACGATGATCGGCGTGACCGCATCGGAGCCTTCCAACGGCACCGCCTGCGCCACCGGCAGATCGACGATGCCCTGAATCGCACCGCTCTCGAGGTTGGCGATGGCCGCCTGGGCTTCCGGGATCACATTGAAGCGAAGCGCATCGACCCCCGGCACGCCCTCTTCGAAGTAGTTCTCGTTGCGCGCCAGCGAGATGTGATCGTTGGTCGACCACTCGACGAACTTGAACGGACCGGTACCGATCGGATTCTGCGCCACGTTCTCGGCGATCGCCGGCGAGATGATGCTGAGCAGGATCAAGCCGTCAATGAAATCGGCCTGCACCTCGTTCAGCGTGATCTCGATGGTGCGCTCATCGATGACGTTATAGGTAGCGATGTTCGCCACGCGGCCCGAGAAGACGGTTTCGAGTTCGGCGATGCGCTTGAACGAGAACTCGACATCGCTCGCCTGAACCGGCGTGCCATCGTGATAGGTCACCCCTTCGCGCAGGGTGAATCGGTAGGTCTTGTCGTCGGGGTTCTCCCATGATTCCGCCAGATCAGGCAGGTACTCCAGCGTCGGGCTGTAGCGCACCAGTGAGCTGAAGACGTTGAAGCGAATCGAGTTGCCGAAGATCAGCAGCTGGCTGATGTGGGGATCGAGCGTATCGATGTCTCCGCTGAGCGAGACGATCAATTCACTGCCGCCATCCTGAGCGGAGGCCGTCAGCGATCCGAGATTGCCGGAGAGCACGCCGCCGAGGGCGGCGGCGCTGACACCCAGGCCAGCCGCGCGGCCGAGCATCTGCCGGCGGTTGATCTTGCCGGCGGCGAAAGCCTCCACCAGCGCCTTGATGCGCACATCGTCCATTGCATCTACTCCTTGATTCTGGTCTGTGCCGAAGAAACACGGTATTGCCGAGCAGATGGACCGGCATGGAAGCGGTCCGGGGCTGTCTGACAACATGCCACTTTTCGCCGATTCACCGAAGAATGTCAATCGGTTGCGCGGCGGAAAGTGCCCGTCGTGCCCGGTTCGAGCATCGAAGCGATGGGCACACTTCACCGCGTCCGGGGGATCGCAGATGGGGTAGGCTAGGGATGGATGGCATCGCCAAGGCTATAGCCGAATCGAGGTCACCGTGAGGAGAAGACCATGCGACGATTCGCGCCCCTGCTCGCAACGGCATTCGCCCTGATGCTGACGCCCGTTTCAGGCGTCGCCTTCCAGTCCGATGCTCCCGCCACGCCTTTGCCCGTTATCGACATCTGCGGCGAGTACGCCGGCGGAGCGACGCCCGAGGCGGAGTCGTCGGTTGAGGTCGGTGATGCCACCTTCGATCTCGCCTACGTCGACATGACGATCACCAGTCACCAGAACGCGATCATCATGCTGCTCATCGCCGAACCGCGCGTGGAGCATCCGGAATTGGTGAACTTCGTCAATCAATCGCTGATCGAGCGCCGCGCCAGTATCGAAACGCTGCTGGCGTGGCGGTCAGAAATGCACCCGAACGCGGCCTGGGTGACAGTGGATCAGGCGATGGCGGTCTTCGATCAGGTCGCGATGGAGAATCCGGGACGGGGCGGCGTGGCCGGCGCCCGCGAGATCGCGGCGGAGCCGCACATCGCGGAACTCTGCGCCGATTCCGAAGAGCCGTTCGATCTACTCTTCATCGATCACATGCTGCCGCACATTTCCGGCGAACTGCTCCTGTCGGAGTCAGCGTCAGCCCTCGCCACCGATCCGACCCTGGCTGCCGTCGCCGGCGAATTGATGGGCTCGTCCCAATACAACCTGGACGCCCTCTACGCCTGGCGAACCCTCTGGTACCCCGACGCGGAAGACGCCCACAGTCACTGACGAACCTCACACCGGAAACCAATCGATCGTGTAGAGGAGGGTCTTGTGCCCTCCCGTCGCGCTTCGCGCGACCATCTCCATTCACTACAATCGTATTTCGAATGGAAACGCCCGGAATCGCAACGAGGTGGCCGGCCTGACGGCCGGCGGGAGGGCACAATAGCCTCCCCTGCACGGCCCATTGTTTCGAAGAAATGCAGGTTCAGTTGTAGTTGCGCCCGTCGTTTAGGGGCAGGCCACTGACCGACAGTTCGACCGTGTACAGTGCCTCGGTGTCAACATCGGTCACGTAGAGGGTTGAGTTGTTGGGGCCGCCGAAGCAGCAGTTGGTGGTCTTGGCGCCCGGGATATCGATGTGTTCCTGGAGCGATCCGTCCGGCGCGTAAACATCGACGCCGTGACCGTTGAAGCGGGCGGAGTAGAGTTCGCCATTTGCGGCGAAGGCCATGCCGTCCGGACCGGTCGGCAACGGGGTATCCGCCCAGTGCTCCCGCTCGCCCATGCTCCCGTCCGGATTGATCGCGTACCGCAGAATGCGGTTGCGCTGCGTTTCGGCCAGGTAGACGTAGGCGCCGGCGGGATCGATGGCGACCCCGTTCGGGAAGGCGAGTCCGTCATCGATCTTGTCGAGCGTGCCGTTCGGCAGGTAGCGGTAGAAGCCGCCGGTCGGATTCTCGAGCGAGGTCTGCCACGGATCGGAGAAGTAGACCGTTCCGTCCGCGCCGAAGACGAGATCGTTGGCGCCGTTCAGCGGCATGCCCTCGAACGCATTGACCACGATTTCACTGGTTTTGGTTTCTAGATCGACCCGCAGCAGCCCGTGGATATGCTCGCCCTCATCGGCGATCCAGAGCGAACCATCGGGCGCGAAGGCCAGCCCGGCCGGAATGCCGCCGGTGTTGAAGACCTCGGAGAGCTCACCCTCAGGCGTCAGCCGCGTGATCGCCGAGGCGTCCCAATTGACGAAGTGGAGATTCCCCTCCTTGTCGAACGCCGGACCCTCCGCCCAGGGCGAATTCGCAACGAGGACCTCAGCCGGCCGAACCACGCGTGTCATCGCTCTCCCTCCACACCAAACGAAACGCATTGCAGGGCTGCGGACCTTTCGTCCGCAGCCCTCCAACGACAGGCTGTCACTACGAACCTAGTCGAGCAAGGCATAGGCCGGAATTGTCAGGAAGTCAACGAAATCGTCGCTCAGGACCAGTTCGTCGAGCACCTTGACGGCATCGGCCAGCCGGCCCGTTTCGACTCCGCCGATCTTGGCCAGTTCCTCGGCCTTGATCTTCTCGTAGTACTCGGGCGTGATCAGATCGCCTTCGGCGGTCTTCACCCCGTGCTTGCGCCACTGCCAGAGCTGCGCGCGTGAAATCTCGGCGGTCGCGGCGTCTTCCATCAGGTTGAAGATCGCGGC
>JADLGF010000477.1 GCA_020849415.1 Thermomicrobiales bacterium | reverse complement strand
GCTCGAAATCCTGCGCCACCGCCGCTTGCGCCGCCCGATCCTTGGCGTGGGTGGCGCGATTGCTCCGATCGATCCAGTCGATGAGGAACTCCCGGGTTTCGGCCGGCCAGCCAAGAAAAGCGGTCTGGAAGCGCACCGCGGCAACGAGCGCGAATTCGCTCATCGCCTCCACATTGGACCGCTTCCGCGCTTCCGTCGCGAGGTCAGCCGCGATCCCGCGCCCCACCGGCTCGAACGTTTGCATGCGGGCTTCGGAGAAATACGGAACGATGACCGCCCGGTAAGCGGTGTGTTCTGGCGGGTCCATCCCGTTCGGCACCGCAGGACGCTTCGAAACGCGGTTGCTAAAGGTGTCCGGGTCCATCAGCGCCCGTACGACATCGTCGTGGCGAAAGACCGACCAGCCCTGATCGTCGCTCCAGGCGACGGGGCAGCGAGCCCGCATCGCGTCGTAGGCGGCGCGTTGGTCGTGTTGAACGACGGTTGAACGGGGGTCCCAGTCCTGATCGGGGCGGTTCACGATTATCGCTCCCTTGGCGAGAAGCAACGACGCTAGTTCCGGTAGCCGCCCCTGCCGACATTCTAACCGGCTCTTCAGATACTCGCCGGCTGCGCGATCAGAAGGTCGCCGCGATCTCCCATCGCGGCCCGAGATCGGCGATGCCGAGGTCGGTGAGCATCTGGTCGAGTTCCGCGATGAACAGCGGATCGATCGGATCGAACGGCGCGCGCATGCGGGCCGGTCCGAGCACCCCGCGTCGGTGCAGCACTTCCTTCTGCGCAAACAGGAATTGGTCGAACGTGCGCCACATCAGCGTTAGCGACGGCAGGAAGCGGTTGAAGCAACGCCGCGCCTCCGCGACATCACCCGCCTGGAAGCGCGACCAGACGTGGATGAAAAGCTCCGGGTGCGCCGCGCCCGGAATCGTCCCCTGACCGCCCCGCTGCAATTCGTGCATGAAATCGATCCCGCCACCGCCGCCAAGCACCGTGGCGTGATCGCCGATCCGCTCAGCCAGCACCCCGACCCGCGGCGCCGGCGGCACCGACTCAATCTTGACCGCCGTTACCAGCTCGATCGAGGTCGCCAGTTCCACCAGCTGGTCGTTGCTGATCGAAACACCCGAGAGTCCCGGCGCGTCCTGCACGATGATCGGCAATCCAACCGCTTCCGCGATCGCTTCGTAGTGCGCCCGGACCTGACCGGGACCGGCCGTCGCCATCGCCGGTGGGTTAACCATCAGGATGTCCGCGCCCGCCGCCTTGGCGGCCGACCCGCGCGCAACCGCCGCGTGGGTGCTGTTGGCGCTGGCCGCCGAGATGATCGGCACGCGGCCGTTCACCGCCGCGCTCACCCTCGCCAGCGCTTCGTCCCGCTCATCGTCGGTCAGCCGGAAGATTTCACTGCCGAACCCGAATCCGATGCCATCGGAACCGGCGTCGATCAGGAACTCGGCCTGCCGGACAAGTCCGTCCAGATCAATCGCGTCGTCCGCCATGAACGGCATCGAAAGAATCGGGTAGATGCCCCGCACCGGCGTCACCGTCTTGTTCAACGTCACACTCATCTCCTTCGTGTTACGCCGTCGCTGGGCGATCGACCCGGCATCGTATGATTCCAATCGTAGCGAAATACGCGCCGTTCACCGGAAAGGTAGTGCAGCAGATGTCCCAACGATCCGCGAGTGACTTCGTCGCCGCGCGCGTGCGCGATATGGCGCCCTCCCCCACAATCGCCGTCTCCGACAAGGCTCGCGCGCTCAAGGCCCAGGGAATCGATGTCGTCGATCTGGGGGGTGGCGATCCCGATTTCATCACGCCGGAGCACATCCGCCAGGCCGCCATTGACGCCATGAACGGCGGCGAAACGCACTACGTCGCCTCACCCGGCATCCCGCCGCTGCGCAAGGCGATTGCCGCCAAGCTCAAGGCCGATAACGGGCTCGAGTACGACTGGAACAAGGAAATCATCGTCACCCCCGGCGGCAAGGCCTCACTCTTCCAGGCGATGCTCGCGCTCGCCGAACCGGGCGTCGAAATCCTCGTGCTCGAACCGGCCTGGGTCTCCTACGTGCCGATGATCGAAATCGCCGGCGGCACGCCGGTGACCGTTTCGCTCGATGCCGACGACAATTTCCGCATCACCCGCGAAAAGCTCGAGCAGAAGATCACTTCGAGGACCCGCGGCATCCTGCTCAACTCCCCCAACAACCCCACCGGCCGGGTGCTGACCACCGAGGAGATCGACACGATCAGCGCGATCGCCATCGAACACGATCTGCTCGTTTACACCGATGAGATGTACGAGAAGATCGTGTACGACGGCAACGAGCACATCAGCCTCGCCACCCGCCCTGGCATGTGGGAGCGCACCCTCACCTTCAACGGCCTCTCCAAGGCCTATGCCATGACCGGCTGGCGGCTCGGCTACGTGGCGGGACCGAAGGCGTTCATGGACGAGATCGCCAAGGTCCACAGCCACTCGGTCACCTGCGCCACTTCGTTCGCGCAGTTCGGCGGCGTCGCCGCCCTGACCGGCCCGCAGGAGTTCATCAGCGAAATGGTCACCGCCTGGGATCGCCGCCGCCGCGCTGTCGCCGAGGGGCTGAACCGGGTCAAGGGCTTCAAGTGCGACCTTGTCGAAGGCGCCTTCTACCACTTCGTTGACATCCGCGGCACCGGCCTCGATTCGATGACCCTCGCCGACAAGCTGCTCAACGAGGCGCACGTCGCCATGACGCCAGGCCTCGCCTTCGGCGAAGCCGGCGAAGGGCATATCCGCCTGTCGTTCGCGACCAGCGATGAACTCCTGGCCGAGGCCGTCAAGCGCATCGGCGATGCCATCGGTTGGGCCTGATTTGACCGATCGGCCCGGGCACCGTATGTTCGGAATCGTGAATCGAACGTTTTTTTGAAGGGAGCACACATTGGGCGCGGAACAGACTCTGAAAGACAAGGGCATCACCCTGCCGGCGCCGGGGCCGAACGCCGCCAGCTTCGTCAAATCCGTCAAGACGGGCAATCTGCTCTTCGTGTCGGGTCACGGCCCGGCCGATGAGTTTCCGAAGGGCAAGCTCGGCCGCGATCTGAACGTCGAGGAGGGCTACGCCGCGGCGCGCAGCGTCGGCCTGG
>JADLGF010000476.1 GCA_020849415.1 Thermomicrobiales bacterium | reverse complement strand
TACCGTTGAAGAAATTCTCCAGCGGCATGTTCTCGTTCGGTGCGTGATTGCGCTGATCGGGCACACCGTAGGGCACCACGAAGCTGGGCAGACCGAGATCCTGCGTCCAGACCGCGTCCGGCAGGCTGCCGCCCATCAGGGGCACCTCGACCGGCGCCTTGCCGAAACCGGTGGTGACCGCGTTGCGCACCGCGCCGGCGAAGGGATGATCGAGCGGCGTCGACGACGGCCGCATCTGGCCTTCCGACGAGATGAATTCGACGTCCGGCGCGACCCGGGCCAGGTGATCGCGAATCAGGTCCAGGATCTTCTGCGGCTCCTGATCGGGCACGAGCCGGCAATCGAGTTTGGCCGACGCGCTGTTCGGCAGCACCGTCTTCCCGCCCGGTCCCTGATACCCGCTGGTGAGGCCGTTGATCGTGATCGTCGGCCGCGCCATCAGGCGGTCGAAGAGGGGCACATCGGCCGGCGGCGGGAGCTCGGTGAGTCCGATGCTCGCCAGCATTTCCCCGGGCGTCACCGGCAGCGCCTCGATGGCGCGGCGACTCGCATCGGGGAGCGGGCGAACGTCGTCAGTGAATCCCGCGATCAGCGGTTCGTTGTCGGGCGAGAGCATGGTCGAAAGGACGTGCACAAGCCGCCAGGCGGCGTTCGGAGCGACCCCGCCCCAATTGCCGGAGTGGAGGTCGGAAACGGCGCCGGTCACGCGCAGTTCGAAGCTGACCACGCCACGCACACCGTAGGTAATGGCGGGACGATCCTGCACGATCGAGGGGCCGTCCGAGGTCACGACCAGGTCGGCGGCGAGCAGATCGCGGTACTTGTCAACGATCTCGCCGATGTGCGGGCTGCCGGTTTCCTCTTCGCCCTCGAGGATGAACTTGACCTTGACCGGCAGGGAGCCGGTCGTTTCCAGCCACGCACGCACCGCCGCGATGTGGGCGAAGTGCTGGCCCTTGTTGTCGCAAATACCGCGGGCGTAGATGCGGCCGTCGCGGATCGTCGGCTCGAACGGCGGCGAGAGCCAGGCATCGAGCGGCTCAGGCGGCTGGACGTCGTAGTGGCCGTAGAAAAGGACGGTCGGCGCATCGGCCGGACCATCGAACTCGGCGTAGACCAACGGGTGGACCGAGGTTTCGAGCAGGCGCGTCTTACCGCCGGCGGCTTCAAGGAGACCCATCAGCAGATCGGCCGTTTCCCGGATACCGATGTTCTGGGCGCTGATGCTCGGTTGGCGGATGACCGTGAACAGGTCCTCAAGATCGCGATCGCGATTCGCCGCGCAGGCGGCCAGTACCGTTTCAAGTGCGTTCGACATCGGGCTCTTCTCCGGAAAATGCGCGCATACGGCGGGCTTCTCGCCCCCATCTCCCCTGATCTAACCACAGATTCACGGTGCGAGCCCACTTCGTCCCGGTTTCGCCGTGCACGTAATGAAAGCGGCGCGTGGTTGGCGCATAATCACCCCATCGGGGGAGGACATCGGGCCGATTGGGCCCGGGAGGCGGCGTATGGCCACGGATGATGCGCGCGCGCAGTTGCGGCGCGTTCCGCTCTTTGCCGGATTGAGTGACGAGGCGCTCGACAAACTGGTCGAGGGAAGCCGCGTGCGCACCTGGCCGGCGGGTCAGGTGATCTGGAGCGAAGGCGATCCCGGCGACGCCCTGTTGATCCTGATTTCCGGGCAGCTGCGCGTGTCGCGGATCGAGGCGGATGGCCGGGAATCGGTGCTCTCGGTGGTCGAGCCGCCGGCGGTGATCGGCGAACTGGCGCTCCTCGACAGCCAACCACGCGACGCGACGGTGGTGGCCCAGCGTGAGGTGACGGTCCGTCTCCTGCCGCGCCAGACGTTCCGGGAGCTGCTGGCCAAGGAGCCGGCGGCAATCTACGGGCTGCTGAAGACGCTGGCGATGATGGTGCGATCGAGCAACGAGCGGTACAGCCGCATGATCGCGCTCGATGTGCCGGCGCGGCTGGCGGCGTGGCTGCTCGATCGCACCCGCCGGATCGATGTCAACACCGTCGGGAACGGCCCGGTCACGATTCCGCTCGGCCGGTCGCAGGGAGAACTCGCCGCCGAGATCGGCGCCACCCGCAGCACACTGAACCGCGCGCTCAAGGAACTCGAACGGAGCGGCCTGATCGAACTCGAAGGGGACGACGTCACCCTGCTCGATCTGGAACGCCTCAACCGCCGGGTGGAATAGACGCATAGACTGCCAGGCTGTGCTCGACGCGCATAAAGCCCAAGGTCCGCATCCCTACAACGGGGCGGCGGCGGTGGACGCGAATTCCTCGGGTGAGTCGATCGGCAGATCGTTCCAGGCGTCCGGGTCCTCGATCGGTTCGATGTGGACGGTTGTTTCGGCGCCGGGAATGGCCTCGGCAACTGCCCGTTCGAGGTCCTGTGTGACGGCGTGCGCCCGTTTCACTGATTGATTCCCCGGCACCAGCAAGTGGAAATCGACGAAGCGGCGAGAACCGGCCCGGCGCGTGCGGAGGGCGTGATAGGTCTCGCCCGGCGCCAGCGCGCCGGCGATCGCCTGCCGCACCAGCGTGACGTCATCATCGTCGAGCGCGGTGTCCATCAGGCCGTCAATCGAAACGCGGATCAGCGAGTAGCCGGTCCAGAGGATGTTCAGGGCCACGAGCAGGGCGACGATCGGGTCGATGGCGGCGATACCGGTGATGCGGATCGCGAGCAGGCCGATGACCACCCCGGCCGAGGTGACGACATCAGTAAGCAGGTGCTTGCCATCGGCTTCGAGCGCGATCGAATGGTGCGCCCGGCCCATCCGGATCAGCATCCGGGCCACGACAAGATTGATGATCGAAGCCACCACGGCGATCGCGACGCCGGCGCCGAAGCCCTCGATCGGGGTCGGAT
>JADLGF010000475.1 GCA_020849415.1 Thermomicrobiales bacterium | reverse complement strand
TTCCACATCCGCTGACCCCGAATTCGGGCCTGGATGTTCTGCTTCGTCAGCTCGGTCAATTCACCGCCGCCGAGCAGCGCGCGCGCCGCCTCCATCTCCCGTTCGAAGGCATCGTCGATCGAGACGATTTCGAGCGGCACGCCCAGATCGCGGCAGATGGCGATCGCTCCCTCGCGCGTTTCCTGCGATGAGAAACGCGAGGGCTGGTGGAAGGCGCGCAGCAGCGATTCGGGATGCCCGCCGGTCGCGCGTGTGGCGTAGCGGTGCGCGATCAGCAGCGTGAGCAGCGAATCGCGCCCACCCGAAAGGGAGACGCCGATCACCTTCCAGGCCCCGACCTTCTCGAAGTAATCGCCGACGCCGAGCGCGAGCGCGTCGAGGATGTCCTCGAACAGCTCCTCGCGGTAGGGGGTCGGCGCTTCGTCGCGCGGCAGGAAGAAGCTGCGGTGCGCGGGCACGGGGTAGGCGAGGGCGGCGCGGCCTTCGAGCGTATCGACGATCTCGCGCGGCACCTCGATGGTGCGAGGCAGCAAATTCGTATCGATGAATTCGCGCTGATCGAGCCGCCAGGTCGTGTTCTCACCGCGAAGCCGGGCGGTGCGATCGAGATCGACGACGCACGTCGAAAACCCTTCCGCGAAGCGGGGGGCATCGAGCATCAGCTTGCCGTTCTGGTACACGTAGCCGCCGCCATCGAAGATGAGCCCGTCGTTGGCGCCGATCAGGTTGGTGTAGACGTGGGTGACCTGGTAGTCGGAGGCGCGGGTGGCGAGCAGTTCGCGCCGCGTTTGGACCACGCCGATCCGGTAGGGCGAGCCGGAGATGTTGACGACCAGTTCGCTGCCGGCGTAGGCACGGCGCTTGCTCGGACCGTCGACGCTCCAGAGGTCCTCGCAGACCTCGGTCGACATCGTCCCGAAATCGAATTCGTAAACCTGATCGCCGAAGGGTACGCCCTTGTGCTCGTCGGCCAGCGCGGCGGATCCGCACGCGAAGGTGCGGCCTTCATAGAAAACGTTGTAGTTGGGCAGCTTTTCTTTCGGCGTGAGGCCGATGATCTCGCCCCCGGCCACCACCGCCGCGCAGTTGTAGCGGAGTCCCTGGTGGGCGATGGCGACACCGATCACCGAGACCATCGGGAAATCGGCCGTCGCTTCGGCGAAACGGAGGAGTTGACGCCACTGGTTCTCGACGAAGGCGTCCCACTGCACCAGGTCCTCGGCAGGGTACCCACCGATGACCTGCTCCGGGAAGGTGGCGATGGTAACGCCATCAGCCGCCATCGCCCGCGCCTGCCGGATCACCCGATCGACATTGCTTTCGAGCGCACCGACGGTCGCGTTGACATTGCCGAGACCGATCTTGACGAGCCGCACCCACCGCTCCTTTTACATGTGCCTCTCGGAATGCGTTGCAGGGCCGCGGACCCACGGTCCGCAGCCCTGCAACCGATGGGGCGATTCTAGCCGGAATCGCTCAGGGGTTATTCGTTCTCTGCGCCTACATCCGAGCGGACGAGCATGACCGGGCAGGGGGCATCGCGCACCAGCTTCTCCGCGACGCTGCCGAGCAGCCAGCGCCGGAAGCCGCTGCGGCCGTGGCTCGTCATCACGATCAGATCGTTCGGCGTGGCGAGTGAGGCAATCGTGTGCGCCGCCGGTCCGTGCACCAGCAGGTACTCGGCGGTGGCGCCGTGGCTCTTGACCTGCTCGACGATCTCCTCGAGCGATTTGATCGCCTCGTCCTCAACGCTCTTCGTCAATTCCTCGTACAGCTCGGGCGCGTAGATGGCGCCGTAACCGGTGGCGGGCGCGAGTTCCGCTTCGGGGAAGACCGAGCGCACCAGCGTCACCGGCTTGCCGAGCTTCTTGCCGAGATCGGCCGCTTCATCGACCGCCGAGCGCGAGCGATCCGATCCGTCGGTCAGGAGCAGAATCCGCTCGAAGACCGGCAGGTTGTCGACCTCGGGCGCGGCATCGCGAGGGCGGATAACCAGCACTGGCAGCTTCGAGGTGCGGGCGAGGCGATCAGCCACGCTGCCGAAGGTCCAGCGTCCGAGCGCGCCGCGCCCGTGGCTGGCCATGACGATCAGATCGGCCCGGTGCTCGTCACCGAGCGCCAGGATCGCATCGGCCGGATCACCGACGCCGACCGCGATCTCGTAGCGGGGAGCGATGCCGTCCCAACGATCGGCCGCCTTGCTAAGATCGTTCTTTGCGCTCTCCTCGAAGATCGAGGCGACCTCATCGGCTGACGCGACCGGCCCGCCCGTGAGACTCTTGAGCGGCTCGGCCTCAGGCACGACCTGCACGTAGATCATCGTGCCGTCATCCTGCGTTACGGCATGCGCGAAGGGGATCGCCTGCTCGGCCAGGTCGGAACCGTCGAGGGGGATCAGGACTCGATTGAATGCCACCGGAGTTCTCCTCATTGCGGGTAGCGGCGTCATCCGCCAACGGACCATCCACTGGTACGTATGATACGACCGTGCGGGAAACGATGGCGTCGCAATGCGGCGTTTGACATCGCAAACTTGTTGCACGACGAAGGGATCGATCGATGTCGGAATGGGCCATAACCGGAATCATCCTGATCGTCACCGGGTTGGTGATGATCGGGCTCGGCCGGCCGCTGGTGGCGGGCAAGGTGGGGCGCAACAGTCTCTACGGCTATCGCATCGCCGCCACCCTGCGGGATGACCGCGTTTGGTATCCGGTGAACGCGCTCTCCGGCATCTGGCTGATCTGGGCCGGATTCCTCGCGCTGGCGATCGGCGTGCTGCTGGTGATCTTCCGGAACGACGAAGACGCCGCGACGCTGGTGGTACTGATCGGGGTGCCCGCGCTCATCATCTGCCTGATCGTCGGCGTTTACCGCGGCTGGAAACTGGCTGTCGCGATCGACGCAGCAATCGCCGCCGAAGAAGAATCGGCAAAACTCGAACCCTGACCCCTGTGGTTTTGAACCGAACGCCCCCGGTCCCCAACCCGGAACCCGGAACGCGGAACCTTGGTCACACGTACTCCGGCAGCCAGGCGCCGTGGGCTGCGATCAGGTCGTCGACAAGCGACCAGATCTGGTCGAGATCGAGTTCAGCGGCGGTGTGGGGATCGAGCATCGCGGCGTGGTAGATGTGCTCCCGCTTGCCGGTCAGCGCCGCTTCCACGGTCAACCGCTGGACGTTGATGTTCGTCTGCATGTAGGCGGCGAGTTGCGGCGGCAGTTCGCCGATCTGGGTCGGCTGAAGGCCGGCGCGATCGACCAGCACCGGTACCTCGACGCAACAATCGGCTGGCAGATTGCTGATCAGCCCGTTGTTCGGCACGTTGCCGTAGACCACCGCCGGCACGCCCGTTTCCATGGCGTTGATGATCGAGGCGGCGTACTCGTGGGTCGGTTTCACCGTCAGTGGTTCGTCGTTTTCGAACGACATGCGCATCGCTTCCCACTTGGCGATCTGGTTCTCGCAGCGGCGCGGGTACTCATCGAGCGGGATGTTGAAGCGCTCGATCAAATCGTCGCGTCCCTCCTTGATGAACCATGGGTTGTACTCGGCGAAGTGCTCGCTCGATTCGGTGACGAAGTAGCCGAGCCGCTTCAGCATTTCGAACCGGACCCGGTTGTCATCCGGCACCCGGCCATCGGCGATAACCTTTCGGATAGCGGGGTAGAGGTCCTCGTCGCCCCGTTTGAAGCTCAGGTAGAACGCGACGTGGTTGATGCCGGCGCATTTGTAGGTGATCTCGTCGATTGGCACGCCGATCACCTTGACGAGCTGCTCGGCGGTGCCCTGCACGCTGTGGCAAAGACCGATCGTGCGGATCGAACTCGCCCGGCCGATCGCCCAGCAGTTCATCGCCATCGGGTTGACGTACTGCAGGAAGATGGCGTCGGGGCAGTGCTCTTCCATCAGGCGGCAGTAATCGAGCAGCACCGGGATCGTGCGCAGCCCGCGCATGATGCCGCCGATGCCGAGCGTGTCGCCGATCGTCTGACGCAGCCCGTATTTCTTCGGGATTTCGAAATCGATCACGGTTGCCGGTTCGTAGCCGCCGACCTGGATCATGCAGATCACGTAGTCGGCCCCAGCCAGCGCGCGCGCTGGATCGGTGGTGGCGGTGATGCTCGGACTCGATTGCGTGGCCGTCGCGACCTTGCCGGCCATGATCTCGGAGGTGCGGAGGCGTTCGGGGTTGATATCGAAGAGGCGGATGTCCGCTTCCCGCAACGCCGGGAGGGAGAGGATATCGCCGAGCAGATTGCGAGCGAAAACGGCGCTCCCCGCCCCAATGAACGCAACAACCGGTCCCGGCATGCTCAGCAACTCCCTTGCGAAACGGACGCGCAATCGCGTCGCAACAGGATATACGAACGATCGCCGTCAGTGATCAACGGTTGACGCCGATTGTCCGACCTCTGCGCGTTTCCGCTGAAAACCGGTTGACTTCCTCTGGTGGCTTGCCTAGAGTAATTGCATGCAACATGCAATCGGCATCGAGGCAGGGTTCAAAACGCGCGAGCAGGCCGCTTACGAAGGCATTCGTGCCGCTATCGTGGACGGACGACTCGAGCAAGGCACCACGGTTAATGTCAGCCGTTTGGCTGATGAGATCGGAGTGAGCCGGATCACCGTCGGCAACGCGCTGAAGCGGCTGTCCGGAGAGGGCTTCGTCCTCCTCCGGCCGCACCGCGAAGCGATCGTGGCGCCGATCGATCCGGGTTTGATCCGCGAGATCTACCTGATGCGGGCCGAACTCGAAGCGCTGGCGGGTCAGGAAGAGGCCAGATTGATCACCGACGCGGATCTCGCCGATCTGATCGGGATCAACAATCAGATCGCCGCGCTGCGCGAGGAGCCGGACCTCGATGTCCGGGCGCTCCGGGCGGCGGATCTCGCCTTTCACCGCCGCCTGCGGCAAATCGCATCGATGCCATTGCTCAGCCAGACGCTCGAAAACCTGGCTGATCGTTGCGAAGCATTCCGGGCGCGGCTGCTCGATTCGCGCTATCGCGTTCTGCCGGCGCCGTATCGCCACACCGCCATCCTGGATGCGCTCGAACGGCGCGATCCGGAGGGTGTTTCGGTGGCGATGCGGAGACACGTGCTTGACGGCATGGATGCGATGCTCGAATTACTGCTCGATCCGGAACGGGACCCAGAGGCTTAACGGAGCGGATCGCTCAACCTGTTTCGCGCTCGGAATGCCGCGGAGCGGCAGGCGCGAAAAGCGTCGGGGTACAGCGACCGCCCGGAGGAGGAACCGGGAATGAATCGTGAACCGTCGTTCGTCGTCAATGAACTGCTTGGCCGCGTCAATCGCGGCGAGCTCAGCCGGCGCACCTTCGTCAAGGCGGCCGGTATCCTGGGCCTCAGCGCCGGCATGTCGCAGATGCTGCTCGATGGCCGCGCCCAGGCGATGCAGGACAGCGGCGCCACCGGTGAGCTGGTGATCGCGCTGCCGCGCTCGCTGATCAGCCTCGATCCGCACGGCGCCCAGAGCGTTGAGGAAGCAACCGCGATCGTCAACGCGCACCTGCTCGATACCCTGACCTACCGCGATGTTGAGACCGGCGAGATTCAGCCGCGCATCGCCACCGCCTGGGAGCAGGTCGATGACCTGACCTGGACGTTCACTATCCGCGAAGGCATCACCTTCCACGATGGCTCGCCGGTGACGGCCAACGATGTCAAGGCCTCGCTCGATCGCGTGCTCGAGCTCGCCGGCCCGCTGGCGCCACTCTGGGCGACGGTGGAAAGCACCGAAGCAACCGATGACGCCACCCTGACCATCAAGACGACCTCCCCGACCGGCACCGTGCCGACGAGCGCCACGCTGCTCTTCGTCGCCCCCGCGGCCGCGTCCACCGATGAGGCCTTCTACGAAGCGCCGATCGGCGCCGGTCCGTACAAGTTCGTTTCGTGGACCCGCGACTCGGAGATGGTCATCGAAGCGGTCGCGGATCACTGGGATGGCGCCCCGGGCATCTCCCGCCTGATCTTCCGCGATATTCCGGAAGTCGCCGCTCGCGTCACCTCGCTCGAAACGGGCGAGATCGATATCACCTGGGCGCTCCCGGCCGACCAGCTGCCGACGCTGCGTGAGAACGACGAGCTGAACATCGCCTCGACCTCCACCTACGCCTACTACTTCATCTGGTTCAACGCCAGCCGCGAGCCCTTCACCGATGTGCGGGTGCGCAAGGCGCTCTGGCACGCGCTCGATATCGAAACGATGGCCGCCGATCTGCTCCAGGACGTCGGTGTGCCGGCGACCGCGCCGATCCCCTCGACCGTGTTCGGTCACGCGCCCCAGACGCCGTATGCCTACGATCCGGACCTGGCCAAGAGCCTTCTGGCCGAGGCCGGCTATCCGGACGGCATCGACACCCACATCATCTGGGTGGCCGACTCCGGCCCGCAGGACCGCGAACTGCTCGAAGTCGCGCTCGCCTACTGGGCGGCCGTCGGCGTCCGGGTCGAGAACCGCGAGCAGGAGCGCGCCGTCTGGCTCGAGAACCTGCTGGCCCTCAACTGGGATCTCGACATGCAGACCAACACGGTTCGCACCGGTGACGCCGACTTCACCCTGCGCCGCCTCTACACCTCCGCGGCCAACCGGACCGGCTACGCCAATCCGGAGCTCGATCAGATCCTGCTCGATGCGCTCGCCAGCGCCGATCAGGCCGAGCGGGCCGAACTCTACGCCCAGGCGTGCCAGATTATCTGGGACGACGCCGTCGGCATCTTCCCGTTCGATCTGACCGAGAATTACGTGCACAGCACGCGCCTGCAGGACTTCCAGGCGGCGCCGAACGTGATTCCGATCTTCACCAAGACGACCGTCGCCGAGTAGGGCGTGAGGTAGACGGCGTGAGGCGTGAGGAGAACGGGCAAGCGATGCGCGATGCGCGCAGGTCCGCTTGGACGAACTCTTTGCTCCTCACGCCTCACGCCTCGCGCCTCATGCCTGGAAGCCTATGACCGCATACGTCGTTCGGCGGGTGCTGTACGCCCTCTTCGTGCTGTGGGGCGCCCTCACCATCATCTTCATAGCGATCCGCATCGTGCCGGGTGATCCCGCCGCGCTGATGCTGGGTCCGACCGCGACCACCGAAGACGTCGAAAAGCTGCGGGACAACCTCGGCCTGAGCGATTCGATGCCGCGGCAGTACGTCGCCTTTCTCGGCGATGTCGCCCGGCTCGATTTCGGCGATTCGCTCTGGCTGAACCGGCCGGTGACCAAATCGGTCAGCGAGCGGATCACCGCCACCGCCAAGCTCGCCGGCGCGGCGATGCTGCTGGCGCTGGTGATCAGCTTCCCGCTCGGGATCCTGGCCGCGCTGCGCCCGCGCTCGCTGCTCGATCGGGCCGTGTCGGTGCTGTCGCTGATCGGGCAATCGGTGCCGAGTTTCTGGCTCGGCATCATGCTGATCCTGGTGTTCGCCCGGCAATTGCGCTGGTTACCGAGTTCCGGCTCGGCCACCTGGCAGCACATGATCCTGCCCTCGATCACCCTGGCGATGCCGTTGATCGGCATCCTCACCCGGCTCGTGCGCAGCGGGTTGATGGATGTGCTCTACGAGGACTACATCCGCACCGCCCGCGCCAAGGGGCTGGCGAACCGGGTGGTGCTGCAGCGCCATGCCACCCGCAACATGCTGATTCCGGTGGTGACGGTGATCGGCCTTCAGTTGGGGAATCTGCTCGGCGGCGCGGTGATCACGGAAACGGTGTTCGCCTGGCCCGGCATCGGGCGCTTGCTGGTCGATGCCATCTTCCAGCGCGATTACCCGCTGGTGCAGGCGTCGATTCTCTTCATCACCGCCTCCTTCATCTTTATCAACCTGCTGGTCGATATCAGCTACGTCTATATCGACCCAAGGATCAAGCTGAAATGACCGCTTCGGCCTCGACGATGCAAAACGCCGGTCCGCCGGCCAAGCTGGAATCGGAAGCGCCGGCGCGTTCGTCCCGGCGTGGTCTCGATCGCAAGCGGCTCTTTCTGTGGTCGCTGCCGATTCTCTTTTTCATCGGCGCGGCGATCATCGGCCCCTACATCTTTCCGTACGATTCGCTGATCGTCCGCACCGGCGACCGGCTCGAACCGCCCGGAGCGGTGCTGCGCGATGGCAGCCGCGCCTGGCTCGGGACCGACAAGGTCGGGCGGGACATCCTGGCCCAGATTCTCGAAGGCGCCCGCATTTCGCTGATCGTCGGCGGCGCCACGATCGTGCTGGCCGGCTCGATCGGCCTGACCTTCGGCGTGATCGCCGGTTACCGCGGCGGCTTCCTCGACAGCCTGCTGATGCGCCTCGCCGACATTCAATTGGCGTTTCCCTCAATCCTGCTCGCGATCATGATCGCGGCGGTGCTCGGTCCGAGCGTAACGAACGTGATCCTGACGCTGTCGTTGACGCGCTGGGTGATCTTCGCGCGCGTCTCCCGGGCGGCGACGCTCGCCGCCAAGGAGCGGGAGTACGTGCTGGCCGCCCGCGCCACCGGTGTGCCGCCGCCCCTGATGCTGATCAGGCACATCATTCCGGCCACGATCCCGCCGCTGCTGGTGATCGCGACGGTCGAGGTCGGGCTGGTGATCATCGCGGAAGCCTCGCTGAGCTTCCTGGGGCTCGGCGTTCCGGCGGGACAGCCCTCGTGGGGTCAGATGGTGGCGATCGGCCGCGACAATCTCAATACCGCCTGGTGGATGGCGACCATGCCGGGCGCGGCGCTGAGCCTGGTGGTGCTGGCCATCGGTCTCTTCGGCGATCAGGTGCGGGACGAACTCGACCCCCGCGCCCGGAAGCGATAGCACCGAATCGGAATGCCTGTAGGGGAGGGCACAAGACCCTCCCTACACGGCTCTTGCGACAGTTAGCGAGGAGTAGTTCGTGAGCATTCCAACGCGTCCGCTCGGGAAGAGCGGACGGGAAACATCGGTGGTCGGCATGGGCACCTGGCCGATCGGCGGCGCCCGGTACGGCACGAGTGATGACAAGGAGGCGCTGGCCGCGCTGGCGGCAGCGCTCGATGCCGGTATCACCCTGTTCGACACCGCGCCGTCGTATGGCAACGGCCATGCCGAGGAGTTGCTCGGACAGGCCGTCAAGGGCCGGCGCGATGAGGCGTTGATCGTCAGCAAGGGCGGGCTCGTCTGGGACGACGCCAGCAACGTGCTCGGACGCGACAGCAGCCGCGACGCCCTGGAGCGCAATCTCGATCAGAGCCTGAAACGCTTGCAGACCGATTACCTCGATGTCTTCATGATCCACTGGCCCGAAACCGAGCGGAACTTCGACGAAGTGGCGGAAGCTCTGCTTTCGATCAAGGCCGCCGGCAAGGCGAAGTCGATCGGGGTTTCCAACTTCACCGGCGATCAACTGCGCACCCTGCAGGGGTTGGTCGATCCGGAGCCGCTGGTGGTCAACCAGTTCAGCTTCAGCCTGCTCGATAGCCGCTGGGCCGATCTCAATTTCGCCACCTGCACCGAGCTCGGCATCGGCGTGATGGCCTACGGGCCGCTGGCGCACGGCATTCTCGCCGGCGCGATCACCCGCGACACCGTCTTCGATGAGCGCGACTGGCGGCGCAGCGGCATGATCTTCGGCCAGGCGTTGCTGACGCCGGAAAACCGCGAAACCAATCATCAGGTTGTCGACGAACTGGTCGCGCTCGCCGCCGAACTCGGCATCAAGTTGCCGCAGCTGGCGCTCGCCTGGGTGCTCCACCACGAACCGGTCTCGGTGGCCCTGGTGGGCGCGCGCACCGCTCCCGAGATTGCCGACGCGGTCGAAGCCGCCAATGTGAACCTCGACGCGGCCGCCATGGCCCGCATCAACGAGATCGCGGCCCGGGTGGCGGGACGGTCACAGGAGGTACTGACCTAGGCGTGAGGGGTCGATTCCGCGGTTGGTGTCGTTTCGATTGTGAAAGAGTGAGCAGGCAATGAGCGAAAACGTGATCGAATATCAGAAGAGTGTGCCGGTGGTGGCCGAGACCGATGTATTGGTGGTCGGCGCCGGACCGGCTGGTTTGGCGGCCGCCATCGCCTCGGCCCGCAGCGGCGCCCGGACGATGCTGCTGGAACGGTTCGGCTACGTCGGCGGCAATCTCACCGCCGGTCTCGTCGGTCCCTGTATGACCTCGTTCAGCCTCGATGGGCAAACCCAGCTGATCAAGGGCATCTTCGATGAGATGGTCCGGCGCATGGAGGAAATGGGCGCCGCCATTCACCCCTCGAAGGTGCCGGCGAGCAGCCCGTGGTGCGGCTTCATCGAGCACGGGCACGACAAGGTGACTCCGTTCGATCCCGAGGCGGTCAAGCTGGTTGGGCTCGATATGCTCCGGGAAGCCGGCGTGGAGATTCTGCTCCACACCTTCGTCGCCGATGCGATCGTGGAAAACAACCGCGTCGCCGGCGTGATCATGGCCAACAAGTCGGGCCTGCAGGCGGTCAAGGCGACCGTGACAGTCGACTGCTCGGCCGATGCCGATGTCGCCGCCCGGGCCGGCGCCGCCTTCGAACATGGCCGTGAAGAGGATGGCCTTACCCAGCCGATGACCCTCTTCTTCCGCGTTTCGCACGTCGATGACGCGGTGGTCGAGGAGTACGTCAACGACCATCCGGAAGACTTCCGGCCCTTCTCCGGCCTCGTCGCCAAGGCGAAGGAAGCGGGGCAGTTCCCGATTCCGCGCATGGGTGTGGGCATGTACAAAACGCTCGAACCGGGCGTGTGGCGAATCAACACCACCCGCATGCACCGGCTCGATGGCACCAACGTCCAGGATCTGACTCGCGGCGAGATCGAGGGGCGCG
>JADLGF010000474.1 GCA_020849415.1 Thermomicrobiales bacterium | reverse complement strand
TTCCCCAGCTGAAGAAAGCGGGATCACCGCTCGCCGATGTCACCGTACGGGAACTCGTGTCCCAAACCGGCGGCGTCATCCGCGACGGGGTGGATGCCAACTTCTGGGCGCACACGTTCCCCTTCCCGGACAATAGCGAACTCATGCGCATCGCCCTCGAGGAGGGCGCTGTGCGGCAGCCGGAAGCGACGTTCAAGTACACGAACATCGGGTTTTCGCTGCTCGGCATGATCATCGGCGCCGCGGCCGGCAGCACGTTCAACGAATTCACGATCGAATCGATCGTCCGGAAGCTCGGACTGGAGAACACCGGGCCCGAACTCGACCCGAACCGGCTTGGTGAATACGCGGGCGCACACAGCGGGCTTGGCTCCCGCGAAACGCGCAAGGAACTCGGGCATGTCGATACCCGCGCCATGTCCGCCGCGACCGGCTTCTATTCCACGGCCGAGGACATGGTCACGTTCGGCAGCGCGCATTTCTTCGGCGATGACCGGTTGATCAGCGATCGCTCCAAGAACGAGATGCAGCGGACTATCTGGAGCAACCTCGGCGAAGGTAACGTGCTCGATGGCTACGGCTACGGCACGATCGTCATTCACTACGATGGACACCGGATGGTCGGTCACTCCGGCGGCTACCCGGGGCACATCACCCGCACCATGTGGGATCCGAACGAGGGGTTCGCGATTTCGGTGCTGACCAACGCGGTCGATGGCCCCGCCGAGGAACTGGCGTCCGGTATTCTGAAGATTCTCGACAAGGCCCGCTCCGTTCCGGCCAAACTGCCGCTCGATAGCGGACTCAAGAACAGCGCCGCTCTCGCGCCGCCCGAGAAACCGGCCGAATTGATCGACCTCTCGAGCTTCACCGGTCGCTTCGCGGCGCTCTGGGGCGTGACCGACGTCGTGGTGATCGGCGGCAAGCTGTTCGCCACCAGCCCCGCCTGGGCGGTGCCATTGGCCCAACCAGCCGAGTTGGCCGTGGTCGACGCCAACACCCTCAAGATCATGGGGGGTTCACCTTATGGGTCGGTCGGCGAGTACTACCGCTACGAGCGTGATGCCGATGGCAAGATCCTGAGCGTGTTCACGGGCGGTATGCGGTGCTGGCCGATCGAGGTTTACCGGGAGAATCTCGACCAGATCTAGAGCAGCTGCCGCAGGAATCGTCATCGTTCCACCGAAACGGGACCGTCATCCTGAGCAGAGCGAAGGGCTCGACGCGAAGCGACCGTGCCAGATACATCCGCGTCCACGCGGAGATTCGGTTCGCGTTGAGTTCCTTGAATCCGCTCAGGAAGACGGCTCGTTGGCTCTGATACGGGTGCCCCTCATTAGCAAACGCTTCAGGTGCGCCCTGCTCCGATCTGGCGAGTTCGGTCAACGATTTCGATCAGGGAGTCAACGACCTCATCGATCTCCTCGCGCGTCGTAGCCGGGCTGACGCTGAAGCGCAGGCTGGAGCGGGCGCGTTCCTCGTTCGCGCCCATCGCCATCAGGACATGGCTTGGCTCCGAGTTGCCGGTGGTGCAGGCCGATCCGGCCGAGGCAGCGATGCCCATCATGTCGAGCGCCAGCAGCACCGTTTCACCCTGGACACCCGGAAACGCGACATTGAGATTGTTCGGCAACCGGCGTGAGAAGTCAGCCGGCCCGTTCAGCACCACGTCGGGAAAGGTCGCCCGGAGTTCGTTCCAGAGGTAATCACGCACCTCAGCCGCGGCAGCGGCACGAGCCTGGCGTTCCCGGTTGGCCAGATCGATCGCGACCCCGAACCCGATGATCCCCGCCACGTTCTCGGTGCCGCCACGACGTCCGCCTTCCTGACCGCCTCCGAGCTGCATCCACTCGATCGGCACGCCCTTGCGCACGTAGAGCGCTCCGACCCCTTTCGGTCCCTGGTATTTGTGCGCTGAAAGGGAGAGCAGATCAACGCCGAGCGCATCGACATCGATTTCCAGCGCCCCCGCCGCTTGTACCGCATCGGTGTGAAGGGGCACGCCCCGCTCGCGCGCGATTCGGCCGATCTCGGCAATCGGCTGAATCGCTCCGGTTTCATTGTTGGCAAGCATCACCGAAATCAGCGCGGTCTCGGGCCGGATGGCGGCATCGACCGCCGCCGGATCGACGAACCCCTCCCCATCGACCGGCACGATCGTGAGGCCGAATCCCTGTCGCTCCAGGAATTGCGCGGCGTGCAGTACCGCGTGGTGTTCGATGGCGCTGATAATCAGGTGGGGCGCGGGCGCTTCGGGGTTGCTCAGGCGACGCGCCCAGAGCACACCGGCCAAGGCGGTGTTGTCGCTTTCGGTGGCGCCGCTGGTGAAGACCACGTCCGAAACCCGGGCGTTGATGGTCCGCGCTACCTGGCCCCGCGCGACATCGATCGCCGCTTTCGTCTGCTGCCCCAGCTGGTAGATGCTGGAAGGGTTGCCGTAGTGCCCGGTGAGGAACGGCAGCATCGCGTCCAGCACCTCCGTCCGGATCGGGGTGGTGGCGGCGGCATCGAGATAGATCGTGTCATCGACCTGCAACATGGATGAGTCCTGCTTAAGCGACAACGCCGCCCGGCGGGCGGCGCGTCCGGCGTTCATTCCAGGAATCGGCTCAGGCGTGCGCGGTCACCGGCTCATCCGGCGCCGCCGAACGCGGCTTGTCATCGCGAACCAGATCGGCCAACGTCATCGAATCGATGGCATCGACGATCGAATCGCGCACCTTCAGCCAGACCGGCCGGGTTTCGCACGCGT
>JADLGF010000473.1 GCA_020849415.1 Thermomicrobiales bacterium | reverse complement strand
GAACACCGTTCGCACCGGTCTGGTTTCCCCGGGAACAACCCTGATCCCGACCGGGTGGACCATCGCCCGCGGGCGATCGGGCGCCCACAAGAGACGCCTCTATAACGATTGGGTTCAGCCGTTGGCGGTGTCAATCTCATAGGAACCCGCTTCAGGTCGGGGTTCGTGGGGCAATCGGGGTTGGCCGATGGCTAGCCCTGGTTTTCCATTTCCCGCTGGGCTTTTTCGCGGGCGGAGCGGAAGAGCGCGCCCTGGTCCATCGGCATCAGGTAGCCGAGCTGGCCCTCCAGCCACGGCCGTTTCCGATCGAGCAGGGCCGCCTTCTCGCCGATCTCGTGCATGGCGATGCCGACCTGCTTGTGCTCATCGAATTCGAGCCGTTCCGCGAGGTCCCAGCCTTCGATGCGGGTATCGGGGTTATCGATCAGCCAATCAAAGACCGCCTGCGCCTCGAATGATTCGACGGCCAGGTAGAGATTGGCCGCGATGGTGATTTCGCCAGGCAATGAAGGATCGAACGCCTGCGCCATGTTGATCTCCCCCCTTCTGAACTCTGCCATCAGCATACCAGCGCGATCATGAGCGCGGAAGCGGCGGAAACCGCGCGGATGCGGGGAATTCCGACCGTCCGCCTCGGGTGTTCCGGGAACAACTGCCGGTCGGGGTGACTTGTGCGCAGCGAACGAGTATTCAGGGTGTGATGGTGGGCGTATACTTATGGCGTTCGCGAGTTCGTCGCCGACGAGCGCCGTGCAGCCCACAGCGGACCCAGTGCAACAATCCATTTTCACAAGTGGCCCGATTTTGTGTGGGCCAGGGAGGTCGGCGCGATGGCCTACGTCATCACCCAACCGTGCATTGGAACGAAGGATGCTTCCTGCGTGGAAGTCTGCCCGGTCGATTGCATCCACTCGACGGATGACGCCGAGCAGTATTTCATCAACCCCGCCGAGTGCATCGATTGCGGCGTTTGCGCCGAGGTCTGCCCGGTCGAGGCGATCTTCTTTGAGGATGATGTGCCCGAACAGTGGATGCACTTCATCCCGAAGAACAAGCTCTTCTTCGACGAGGCGTAACCGCCAAGGCGTGAGGCCTCGGGCGTGTGGCGTGAGGAATGAACGGGAATCCCGCCGGGCTGATTAGGCCCGGCGGGATTTCTCGTTTGCGTAGCGGCGTTTTTTAGTCAGCGGGTGGGATGACCGTAACC
The DNA here is from genome assembly GCA_020849415.1 of Thermomicrobiales bacterium. Taxonomy (GTDB): domain Bacteria; phylum Chloroflexota; class Chloroflexia; order Thermomicrobiales; family UBA6265; genus JADLGF01. The sequence continues at coordinate 3,359 of JADLGF010000473.1, read as the reverse complement.
GCGTTGGTTTGGGCGCGGAATTGCAGGCCGTCACCGCGGACCTTGTTCGCGCCGGGATCGACGTCAGCCGGCACGGTGACCGTCAGATTGGCGCTGCCGGTGTTGGAGGTGGTGACCGTGGCGATCTGGACCCAGACGCCGTCGATCAGCCAGCGAATCCGCACCGTTTCGCCTTTGCCGAAGCCACGGAGCGAGACCTCGACGGTCTGGCCCGCCGACACCTCGGCCGGGATCACCTTGATCCGCGGTGCTACTTCGAACGGGAGCGTCACACCGACGTCGCCGGAGGCGAAGGTGACCCGGCTGGCCGGACCACCCTCGGTGGCCGGAACCCGGAACGAGCCGGTCGCGGTGCCATTGGGGGTCGTCTCGAACGTGCCGATGGCCACCGTGCTGCCGCCCGGACGTCGCCAGGTAATGGCGACCTCTGCGTTCGCCGGGAAGCCTTCGACCGAGTACGCCACCACAACATTGACCGTCGTTCGGGTCGGGTTGAGCGTCACGTTCGGAGCCGTCACCGTCACGGCATTGGTCTGCGCCGAGGCGCTTGGGCCGTCGCCGCGCACCGAGTTCAGGCCGGCCTGGGCATTGGCCGGGACGGTGACATTGCCGGTGCCGGTGCCCTGGGAGTCAGTGGTGATCGTGCCGACCATCACCCAGCTCGCGCCGACGCGCCAGCGAATGTTGACGGTCTCCTCGGCGCCGAAGCCGGTCAGCGTGACCGTGGCTTCACCGCCGGGTTGAACGACCGCCGGGGCAACGCGGATGCGCGGCGCCACTTCGAAGGCGGCGACCGCCATCGAGTCACCGGAGGTGAAGCGAACGAGCGCCGGTCCGACCGGAACTTCGCCGAGGATGAACGTGCCGGAGACCTCGCCATCAGCATCGGTCTCAACCGTCTGAACGTGGATCGGATCGAGACCCTCGGTTTCGAAGGTGATCACCACGTCGGCTTCCGCCGGGAAGCGCACGGCTTCGAAGGCGACCGTCGCGCCCACGGCCGCCCGCACCGGGGTGAGCGTGGCCGCTGGCGCGTCGTCCGAAACCTCAACCGTCACGGAGACGGTGTCAGTGGCGGAGAGTTCATCCGGACCGGAGATCGTCAGGGTGATTTCATGCGTGCCGATCGGCAAGGTCACGGTCGGTTCAGCGCCGGTGCCGATCTCGTCCTCACCGATGGTCCACACGATCGATTCGAGATCGCCGATCGAGCCGGTGCCGTCGAGCGTCACCTGCGCGTTCGTGCCGTTGGTCGATTCGACCGTCTGATCCTCGCCGGCGTCCGCGACCGGATTGACCGTCACGACCACGGTATCGGTGATGGTTTGATCCACGGCGCCGGTGACGACGAGCGTCACCTCGGTCACGCCGATCGGGAATTCGATCGGTTCAGGTGTGATGCCGGTGGCGATTTCCACCTCGTCGACCTGCCAGCTCCAGGCGGTGCCCACCGAGCCGGTGCCATTGAGCGTGACGGCTGCGCCGGCGCTGCTGGTGGCATCGATCGTTTGGTCATCGCCCGCCACGGCGACCGGATTCACGGTGATGACCACCGTGTCAGTCGACGTCTGTCCGCCGGCGCTGGTCACAGTCAGGGTGACTTCGTGCACGCCGAACGGGAAGGCGTGCGTGATGCTGGCTTCCGTACCGATCACATCGCCACCGAGCGCCCAACTGTAGGTTGACGCGCCGGTCGAGGCGCTGCCGTCGAGCGTTACGTTGGTGGATTCGCCGGTGGCCGGAACCGTCTGGTCCGCTCCGGCGTTCGCGACCGGGGCGACATCACTCACGGTCACGACGATTTCCGACGATGCGTACCAAGTGTCATCCACGAGCGCCCAGAGCGTGATGGGGTGCTCGCCGATACCAAGCACCACGTCCGCCGTCAGGGCGTCGGCGCTATTGGGAACGAGTTCGGTGCCGCCGGGACAGGGATCGGTGGTGCAGTTAAGCCACCAGGTGAAAACCGTTCCTTCCGGATCATCGATTTGCGAGAGCGAGCCGTCGAGGGTGACGGTCGCGCCGTCCGGGCTCGTTGCCGCCCACTCGAGTTGGGTGGCGCTCGCGTCGAGCACCGGCGCCGCGGCGGCGATCCGGGGCATCAGTAACGATGCCAGCAGGGCGCCGGCCAGCAACACGGCGAATGCGAAACTCACCCGCACGGGTGAGACAGGTCTTTTCTTTGTCATGCGAGACCCCTTGGCGAATAGCGAAGCTCGTGGTCCAGCCACCGCGAGCGAACGAGGATGCGCCGATCCAGCCTGCTGGATCCCAGCCAGCGCAGCCTCCCTTGTTTCAGCCTAGCGATGTGGAGGGACGATTCAATCCCCAAATATTCGAGTGCCACATCGTCACATCGGTCCGGGCGAGTGGGCGCAGGCGTGATAGCGCGGCCCGATCCGAATGGCCGCGGCGACCCGGCCCGGTCCAGCCCCAACGGCATGACAGAAGCGGCCCGGCGTTGATCGTGCGATCAACGCCGGGCCGGATCGAGTCCGTATTCGCGATTCGTTTTGGCGCCGATCGGCCTCCGACCGACGCCGGGATCGTCGATCAGTCGCCGCTGTCCTTGTCGACGAGTTCGACCACGCGGGCGAAGTACTCGAGCGTTTGCGGGGTGCAGGGATCGAGGCCGGCGATGTAGTGCTTCAGGCCAAGATCGCGGAAACCGGCGATTTTCTCGGCCATTTCCTCAATCGATCCGCGAATCGGATTGGCGCGGAGACCGAGGCAGCCCGGCATCGCGAACGAGCTTCCCGACGTGCGCACCATCGTTTTCGGATCGCGCCCAGCCGCCTCGCACGCCTCGTCAAGCGTTTTCAGCATCGGCAGCAATTCGCTGGCGTCCTGGTGCCAATCGCTGTTCCAGACATCGGCGTAGCGGGCCGCCAGACCCATCATGCGCGGGCCTTTGGTCCCAACCAGGATCGGTACGCCGCCGTGCTCGGCGCTCGGGCCGCGCGGGATGTTGCGCGCCTGATTCGCCTGATAATACTGGCCCTGGAAGTCTGCCTCGCCCTCGCGAACGAGCGACGAAATGATCTTCAAGCCCTCTTCGAAGCGGCTGACGCGTTTGTCGAACGGTAGCCCGAACATCGTGAAATCAGGCTCGTGCCAGCCGGCGCCGAGGCCGAGGATGAAGCGGCCATTGCTGATTTCATCGAGCACTTCCGACTGTTTGGCGATCACGCCAGGGTTCCGGAAGAGCACGCAGTTGACGAAAATGCCCATGGAGACGCGCTTGGTCAGCGCGGCGATGCCGGCCATCGTGGTCCAGCCTTCCCAGACGCCGTACTCCTTGACGGTGGGATCGCCCGCGACGAAGTGATCGGCGTACCAGGAAGAATCGAACCCGATCG
>JADLGF010000472.1 GCA_020849415.1 Thermomicrobiales bacterium | reverse complement strand
GGTGGGCATGGCCGGCTTCCTGAATCCGCTCTCGCCCGATCACGCCGGCATGTTTCACGAAACCGAGATCTGGTACATGATCCACCCCGATTTCCGCCGTCAGCGTTTCGCCAGCGAAACCGCCAGCCTGCTCGTGAACCACCTCTTCAGCGCCCGCCCGATCGAGCGGATCGTCGGGTTCGTGCTCGAAGGCAACGAAGGCTCAGTGAAAGCGCTCCAGAACGCCGGTCTCCAGCACGAGGGCCTCCACCGCCACCTCACCTTCCTCCACGGCCAATGGCACAACGTCCACGAACTCGCCATCATCCGCGGGGATTGGGGGAACGAGTCGGAGTATCGGCAGGGACGGGATTTTTAGGTAGTTGGGGTACCGCTTGGTTTCAACCTGTGCGGCTTGAACCTGCGGTTGAAACCGCAGGCTGAACACGGAAGCGGCTCCGCCGCTGCTGGTGGCCATCGATCGGGCGGGTACGCTTCCTTGACATGATCGTGAACAGGTTCTCGATTCGGGGTTCCTCACATGACGCATTGGAAGCTCTACTACCACCTGGTTTGGTCGACCAAGAATCGAGAGCCGATGATCGATGCGGTGCGGGAACAGCGCATCCGGGACTCGGTTCGGCTCACCTGTTCCGCCATGTCGGTTGTGCAATACGAACTCGGCATCATGCCGGATCACGTGCATATGTTCGTCGCCTTGCCGCCGACAATCGCGGTGTCGGAATTCGTTCGGCACATCAAGGGCGATTCGAGCCGGTACATGAATGTGCGCGATCGATCGAGCAGCTTTCGGTGGCAGCGCGAGTTCGGCGCCTACTCGATCCACGAGAATCAGATCCCGAGATTGCTTGAGTACATCCGCAACCAGGCTGAACACCACGCCTCGAACCAACTCCACGCAAACCTCGAAATCACCGAGCGTCAACATTAGGAATCACCATCCGCCACCGCCCAGCGGCGGAGCCGCTTCCGTCCTCAGCCTGTGGCTTCGAGCCACAGGTTCAGGTCTGAAACGGGAACGGTCAAATCGGCCGGTGCGGTACCATTGCGGGGTCTTGATAGGACCGGTAGGAATGGCCGGGTTGGACCAAGCACTGAAACCGGTGGGCGATGGCTGATCAAGCGGTCATGGCGCAGCCCGGGATGGCGATCGAGATGCTCGGCATCGTCAAGCGCTTCCCCGGTGTGGTGGCCAACGATGGCGTAAATCTCTCCGTGCGCAAGGGTGAAATCCACGCCCTGCTCGGTGAGAACGGCGCCGGCAAATCGACGCTCATGAACATCCTTTTCGGGCTGCATCATCCCGATGAGGGCGTCATTCGCGTCAACGGCCAACCGGCCCGCTTTTCCGGACCGCGCGACGCCGTCAGCAACGGGCTCGGCATGGTGCACCAGCACTTCATGCTGATCCCCCGCTTCACCGTCACCGAAAACATCATCCTCGGCAGCGAGGGGCCGACCGGCCTCTATCTCGATCGTCGCGCCGCCGAACGCCGCGTGGCGGACCTGGCCGCCTCCTACGGACTCAACGTCGATCCCCACGCCAAGGTCGAAGGGCTGCCGGTCGGGGTGCAGCAGCGAGTCGAGATTCTCCGCGCCCTCTATCAGGGGAGCCGGACGCTGATCCTCGATGAACCGACCGCGCTCCTCACTCCGCAGGAGATCGAGGATCTCTACCAGGTGCTCGATCGTCTCCGCCAGAACGGCGATACGATCGTCTTCATCACCCACAAACTGCGCGAGGTGGCCGCGATTTCCGATCGCGTCACTGTCATCCGGCGCGGACAGACGGTCGGCACTCGCGAAACGAAGGAAACAACCTCCGCCGAACTGGCGGCGCTGATGGTCGGGCGCGATGTCAGCCTGCGCGTCGATCGTCCCCCGGCGAGGCCGGCCGAACCGGTGCTCGAAGCGGTCGATCTGATGGTGAAAGGGAAGGGCGAGCGCCCCGCACTCGACGGCTGCTCCTTCACCCTGCGGCGGGGCGAGATCGTCGGCATCTGCGGGGTAGAGGGGAACGGTCAGGCCGAGTTGGTCGAGGTGCTGGCCGGACTCCGCTCGCCCGATTCCGGACAGGTACTGCTCAAAGGAGCGGATGTGACGGCCACCGGGCCAAATCAACGCCGCGCCGAGGGCATGAGCTACATCCCCGAAGACCGGCACGAGCGTGGCCTCGTGCTCCCCTTCTCACTGACCGAAAACATGCTGCTCGGTAACCTCGAGGCCGGACCGCCCTTCACCCGTGGTGGCGCGATCGATTACCGCCACGCCGAGGAGGTCACCCGCCAGAGCATGGCGACCTTCGATGTACGCGCGCCCGGCCCCGAGGTCGCGGCGAAGTCGCTCTCGGGCGGCAATCAGCAGAAGCTGATCATCGCCCGCGAGCTTCACCGCGGACCTGACGTGCTCCTCGCCACGCAACCGACCCGCGGGCTCGATGTCGGCGCGATCGAATTCGTCCACAAGCAACTGGTGCACGAGCGCGATCTCGGCAAGGGCGTGCTGCTCGTGTCGTTCGATCTCGATGAAATCCTCGATCTCTCCGACCGGATCCTCGTGATCTACCACGGGCAGATCACCGGCGAATTCCTGAGCGGCGCGGTGACGCGGGCCGAACTCGGGCTCCGCATGGGAGGGCGGACGGCCGATGAATCG
>JADLGF010000471.1 GCA_020849415.1 Thermomicrobiales bacterium | reverse complement strand
ACCCCGCGTCACCGACCGGAGTTCTCGGCCGACGACAAAACCACCTACTACCAGGTGATGTTCGAAACGCCCGACAAGCTGCTCTTCGAAATCGTCTACACCGGCCCGAAGGAGTAACCGGCGGTCACGCAGCGGGATCAGGCGCCCGAGGCGGGCGCCTCCCGCATGCGACCGGTGGCAAGCGCGTATTCCCACGCGCCGATCTCCGGCGCCTCGAAGCCGTGGTAGCCGAGGATGTCGCAAATCTGCGAGCGGTGTTCGCTGCCGTGATGGATCGCCTGGGCCAGGATCACGCCCTTGCTGACGTCGTACACCACGCCGCCGTCGCCCCGGGCCTGCGCCAGCGCCTCCTGATCGAATTCGCCCGCCAGCAGCCGTTCCCAGGCGGCGGCGAGCAGCTCGATCCGGGGACCGATCACCGCGAATTCGACATCTTCCTGAAACTCCCACGGGATCGGATCGAACGACGGCTCCAGCCGGCGAAGGTACGACGCCTCCGAATCGATGATGTGGCGCAGCGTCTGCCGGATATCACCGAAGCCGCCGGGGCGGACGTGCAGCTCCAGCGTCGATTCCGGCAACTTCGCGAGGTAGTCATAGACGTAGCGATTCGACCAGACGTTGTGGCGAACCTGATCGTTCAACTGATGACTCATCGGTGCTTCCCCCGTTGGAACGCTGACCGGATCGATCCGATCAGATGAGCACGCCCCGGACGATCAACCGGTCAGAGTATTCGGAACCGTCCCAGTTGCCGGTGCAGGTGATGAGGGTAATCGTTTCGCCGTCGCCCGACGAGATCACCGGCGTGAAATTGGCCCCGGCGGGCACCGAGTAAGCCTCGGTCACCAGGTAGGTCACCTGCTCGCCGTCCGATCCGGTGACGGTGATGGTGTCACCGTAGGCGAGCTCGTTCAGCCGGAAGAAGACGACCGGCCCCACACTCCACCAGTCACGGTGCGCGGCGAAGACGGCGTTGCCGCTGCCGCCGGCCAGGCTCGTTTCCTGATACCAGCCGACGTTCCAGGCGTTCTCCGGGGTCTGCATCACGCCGTTGATGATGCCGATCGATTCGATCGTCGCATCGATTCCGATCGCCGGAATCGCGATCCGGGCCGGCGCGAAACCGCTGCTGACGACGGTGCGGTTGTCGATCGCGGCTGGAAGCTCGGCGACCACCGGTGAGACCGAGCGGGCGACCGGCAGGCCCAGCGTCCGCGCCAGTTCCCAGCCATCGAGCGTTACCGTGCCGGCCGTGATCCGCTCGCTCCAGATCACCCGCCCGTACTCGAACCACTGCACCTGCTGACCGGCGACCGTCGCGGGCCGGGAGATGGCGCCGCCGAAGCGCGCGCTGCCGCCGAGTCGCTCGAAGCCGTCGGTAATCGCCAGCGAGGTCTGGAATGGCGCGCCGGCCTGGACAGCGAACGCGGCGGTAGCAGCGGACGAGCCGGCGCGTCGCCCCTGCGTGAGCTGATCCGGGTGGTGCGTCGCCTCGGCCAGCGCGCTGCCGACGGCAAAGCGTTCCGTGCCCTGATCGGACGCCACGAGCGCGCCGTAGGCGAAGAACTGCGTCAACCGGCCATCAACCTCGATCAGTGGGGTCACCGGCGCGCCGAGGGTGGCGGCGCCGATCGCCAGCCAGGTGTCAGCGAAGGGTCCGGCCACTCCTGCCGGCACCGCGGCCCGGGCCTGAGGCGCGGTCGCGAATCCCGAACAGACAATTGCGGCGACGAGCGCGCCGGCGATGAAACACCGCGCGATGGAGGACCAGGATCCCATCCAATCCAGCTCCGGTTCGATGATGGCCAATGGTTCAACGGGGTTCGGGGTAGCTGCAGCATGTACGAACACCCGCACCGGTGTCAACGTCCCGGCCGGGCCGTTTTCTCCCGATTTTCCGCGGAGTTTCGCCACGCCGAGGGCATAGCGGTCGAGATCAGAGGAACGGCGGAGTCGGCTTCAATCAGGCCATTGAAGGAACGCAGATGCGTACGTACGCATCTCGAATCAGTCGAAGATCGTCAAATACCGAGTTATGAGTGACCCTGTTGGAGGGGAGTCAAAGGCAGACTTCAGATACATTGCCAATGCGCAAAACAATCCCCGCAAAATCATCAATTCATGTCCCGTACGATCAACACCACCGAACGCCACCATAACGTGTAGGGGAGGGTCTTGTGCCCTCCCGCCGGCCCTCCGGGCCGGCCTCCTCGTTACGATTCGGAGCAATTCGATCGGATACGTGATTTTGGCGGAGGGAGACGGTCGCCTGCGGGCGACCGGGAGGGCATGAAACCCTCCCCTACACGAGTTGAGCGATGCCAGTAACGGTGAGTGTCGCTAGCAAAAGCGAAACCTGATCGCGGTGGGCGGAGCTGGCGTCCGGTCCGGCGATCAGGCTTCGGTCGTGCGTGTGGTGATTCGATCTAGAGCCAGAAGAAGATCAGCGCCGCCAGGAAGCCGCCGACCAGGATGGTGGCGATGAACGGCAGCATGAACCCCTTGCCCGATTCAGGATCGAACCCGAGCTTGTAGATGCCCGCGTACATCCGGCCCTTGTCGAAAAACGACCCCTTGCTCTCCGCTCCGTCTGACATGTTCGCCTCCCTGATGAAGCCGCGACAGACGGCGGCCTCGCACGTTCTGCACGTTTGTTGACGCTAGTTTACTCGTCGTCCGATTCCCCGGCATCGTCGTCGACATCGTCCGGCAATCCGAACGAAAGCGGCCCTGTTCCCGCCGGAAGATTACGCATCGCCGGGAAGAGGATGACGTCGCGGATGGTGCTCTGATCGGTCAGCAGCATCGTCAGGCGATCGATGCCGATCCCGACACCGCCCGTCGGCGGCATGCCGTACATGAGCGCGTTGACGAAGTCCGTGTCGAGCGGCATCGCCTCCTCGTCGCCGGCGTCGCGATCCTTCATCTGTTCGAGGAAGCGATCGAGCTGATCCATCGGATCGTTGAGCTCGGTGAACGAGTTGCCGATCTCGCCGCCGCCGATGTAGGGCTGGAAGCGCTCGACGTGGGTCGGATCGTCCGGCTTGCGCTTTGCCAGCGGCGAAAGCTCAACCGGGTAATCGATCAAGAAGGTCGGCTGAATCAGGTTCGGGCGCACGAACTGCTTGAGCAGCTCGTCCACGATCCTTGGCCAGACCGTGCCGGTCTCGATTTTGGCTCCGGCCGCCCGGGCCGCCGCCTGCAACGACTCCTGATCGGGGTACTGCACGTAGTCGACCCCGGACCACTCCAGGATCGCCTCGCGCAGCGTAATGCGCGGCCACGGCTTCGGGCTGGCGAGATCGATTTCGTGCCCCTGCCAGACGAACGAGGTGCTTCCGAGCGCCTCCCGCGCGGCGAAAGTGATCATCGATTCGACCCGGTCCATCATGGTCGTGTAATCGGCGAAGGCCTCGTAGAACTCGAGCATCGTGAACTCGGGCGAGTGATTGCGATCGACCCCCTCGTTCCGGAAATCCTTGCAGATTT
>JADLGF010000470.1 GCA_020849415.1 Thermomicrobiales bacterium | reverse complement strand
CTGATCGACAAGGCCGCCCGCCTCCTTGGCCAGGCGAGCAACCCGGTCATCTACGCCGGTGGCGGCATCCAGCGGGCCGAAGCCGGCGAGGAACTCCTTCGCCTCGCCGAACTGCTGCAGGCGCCGATCGTGGTGTCGATAAACGGCAAGGGGGCGGTTTCTGACCGGCACTACCTGGCGCAGGGGATCATCGGTCAGCTGGAACTCCTGCCGAAAGCCGATGTCATCCTGATCGCGGGATCGCGCTACGCGACGGAGCAAGGCCCGGTCACACCGTTGGTCACGGGGCAATCAGTCGTGCAGATCGATATCGATCCGGAGGAGATTGGCCGCAACATCGAGGTCGCGGTCGGCATCGAAGCCGATCTCAAACCGGGCCTCGCGGAACTGGCGGAGCGAACCGAGCGCTACAACCGCCACCGACCGTCACGACAGGGCGAACTCGAAGCGTTCAAGTCAGCATCGGCGGCGAAACTGCAATCCATCGAACCGCAGGCCGGGTTGGCGATGGCGATCCGCGCCGAAGTGCCCGACGAAGGCATCATCGGGGCCGAGTACACGCAGGTCGCCTACTGGTCGTTCATGGCGATGCCGGTCTACCGGCCGAACACGTTTCTGGCGCCGGGCTACCAGGGAGCGTTGGGATACGGATTCGCGACCTCGCTCGGGGCCAAGGTCGGGAAACCGGATGTGCCGGTCGTTTCGATGAACGGCGACGGAGGTTTCGGCTATTCGATGTCCGAGCTTTCGACGATGGTGCAGCACGACATTCCGGTCGTGGTGATCGTCTTCAACGATCAGGCCTTCGGCAACGTGAAGCGAATTCAGGTCCAGCAATTCGGCGGCCGTGAACTCTCGTCGGATCTGGTCAACCCCGACTACCTGCAACTCGCCAGGGCGTTCGGCATCACGGGCCGGCGCGCCACCAATGCCGCCGAGTTGCGGATCGCGGTGCGGGAATCGATCAAGGCAAACGAACCGACCTTGATCGAAGTGCCGGTGCCGGCCATGCCCAGCATGTGGGACAAGATTCGTTCCTGAATCGCTCGGCGCCGGGCAGGGTCGCCGCCGGATAGTTGGTGTACAATTCGCAGTCGCAAGGCGGGATAGCCTCCCGCCGGCGCACGCGCCCGTAGCTCAGTGGATAGAGCGCTTGCCTCCGGAGCAAGAGGCCACAGGTTCGAGTCCTGTCGGGCGTACCCTCACCCTGCCGAGATAGCCTGATGCGCGCTTCCGCCCATGGCGCCGGTCCCTGTGTGTCTCTTGACCCGATACTCGTACTCGGCCCTTGGCAACTCAGACCGTTTGCCTGACTCGCGGCCTTCCGGCGCCGCGTCCCGACCCGGCCAGGGAGGAACGAGATGACCGGCGGAACATTCGGCAAACCAGAAAACGTGCTCACCGTGCGTGACCAGTTCACCGTTGACGATGTCGATCTGCTTCTGTACGGGTTCAACGACACCCCGCGCCTGGTGGCGGCTGAGTTTCGAGGCCCGAACAGGGTTCTCCTCTATCAGCGCACCGACGACGGGGGCACGCGCACGCTCGACCAGGAGTTTCGGCCCTGGTTGATCACCCGGAACCCGGAGGCGCTGCGGAGCCTGCAGCCGGTGCCGGCTACGCGCTCCTTGCGCGGCGCCGGGACGCACCCGCTCGCGACGCTCGTCGAGTTCGATTCGTGGGAGCACTTTCGGCGCGCTGACGATCTGCTGCCGAATCAATCGAATGGCGTTTACCGGATCAACTCGCCGGTCAGCCAGTTCCTGATGCGAACGGGCATCACCCTCTTCAAGGGGATGGTCTTCGCGGATTTGCGCCGCCTGCAGCTCGACATCGAAACCCTGAGCCTGAACCCGAAGGACGATGACGGCGCGATCGTGATGATCGTGCTGAAACTGGGCGAACACGAGGAATTGCTCTTTCTCGAGACGGACGAGCGCGATCTCCTGCACCGCTTCTCGCAAGCGCTGCAACGCCTGGATCCCGACGTGATCGAGGGACACAACATCTTCAACTTCGATCTGCCCTATCTCGTCGAACGGGCGCGGCGCTGGGGCGTGCCGTTGCGGCTTGGTCGCGATGGTTCGCCGCCCCTTGTCACCGAGCAGCAGCGGTTCCGCGCCGGCCCCGTCTCGCTTCCCTATACCCAGGCGCACATCCACGGGCGGCATATCGTCGACACCTACCAGCAGTTGCAGCGCTTCGATGTCGCCGGCCGGCTTTCGAGTTACGGCTTGAAGCCCGCGATTCGCGCACTCGGTCTGGAACGCGAGGAACGCGAATTCGTAGCCGGCGAAGAGATCGCCACCCTTTGGCGCAACGGTGAGCGCGATCGCGAACGCCTCGCTCGCTACGCCATGGACGATGTGCGGGATGTCGATCTCCTCGCTCGCATCACCGTTCCGACCGAGTTCTATCAAACGCAGATTCTGCCGATGACCTTCCAGCGCACCACCGTCACCGGCACCGGCCGCAAGATCGATGACCTGATGGTGCGCGCCTATCTGGCGGCCGGTCACGGGCTGCCGATGGCGGGTGCACCCCGCCCCTACCCCGGCGGTCACACCGAGCTGGTGCGCAGCGGCGTCTTCGGGCCGATCATCAAGGCCGATGTCGAGAGCCTTTACCCCTCGATCATGCTCCACGACAACATCACCGCCGCCGCCGACACCCTGAACGCCTTTCCGGTTCTCCTGCGGGAACTGACGACGCGGCGCATCGACGCCAAACAGCGAGCACGACGCTCGACCGGAGAGGAGCACGCGCTCTGGGACGGTCTTCAGGGCAGCTTCAAGGTGCTGATCAATTCCTTCTACGGTTACCTCGGCTTCAGCGGCGGCCTGTTCAACGATTTCGACGCCGCCGAGCGCGTCACACTCGAAGGCCAACGCCTAATCCAGACCGTGGTGGCGGAACTCGATCGCCAGGGCGCGCAACCGATCGAGGTCGATACCGATGGCGTCTACTTCACCCCGCCCGATGGCATCGGGACCGAGGAAGGCGAAGAGCGTTTCATTGCGGCCGTCGGCGAAACGGCCCTGCCGCCGGGGGTGCGGCTGGCCCACGACGGGCGCTATGAAAAGATGCTGTCGCTGAAGCTGAAAACGTACGCGTTACTCGATTACGCCGGCGCGCTGACGCTCAAGGGCAGCGCGTTGCGGAGCCGGCGCATGGAGCGCTGCTTTCTCCGCTTCATCGAGGAAGCGGCGCGCGGCCTCATGCGCGGTGAACGGGATGACGTCCGCGATCGCTACTTCGAGCTGGCGGAGTCATTGCAGCAGAAGGCGCTCGATCCGCGCGAGATTAGCCAGTGGACGATGGTGAATCGCAACACCCTCGAAAAGCAGCCACGTTTGAAGGCACTGCTCGATGCGCATCCGGGAAGGTGGCGCTTCGGCGAGCGCGTGGAAATCTACGAGCGGGAGGATGGTTCACTCGGCTTCCTCGAGGATTACGCCCGCGATGAGAACACCACCATCCTCCTGCGCCGGCTGTCCGATACCGCCGCTCGCTTCCAGGAAGCGTTCGATTCGATGGCGGAATTCGACGCCTTCTTCCCGAAGATCACGCCACGAACCCGGCTGAGTGAAGCACGTGACGCCAAGCCGATCCAGCAACTGTCACTCTTCGATTGACGACCGACCGCGTCAAGAGATGGTCAGAAAAGCGTCACTCGACCGACGGCAGGTTCAGGCCGTTTTCGCGGGCGCAGGTGATCGCCTCCGGATAGCCGGCGTCTGCGTGGCGCATCACGCCCGTGGCCGGATCGTTCCAAAGGACACGTTCGATTCGCCGCGCGGCGTCATCAGTGCCATCGCAGACGATCACCATCCCGGCGTGCTGCGAAAAGCCCATGCCGACCCCACCACCGTGATGGAGCGAGACCCAGGTCGCACCCGACGCCGTGTTCAATAGCGCGTTCAGCAATGGCCAGTCGGAAACGGCGTCCGAACCGTCACGCATTGATTCGGTCTCACGGTTGGGGCTCGCCACAGAACCGGAATCGAGATGATCGCGCCCGATCACGACCGGCGCCTTCAGTTCGCCCGAGCGCACCATTTCGTTAAAGGCCAGCCCGAGCCGGTGCCGGTCGCCAAGACCAACCCAGCAGATGCGGGCGGGCAGCCCCTGGAACTGAATGCGTTCGCGCGCCATGTCCAGCCACCGGTGGAGATGCTGATTATCGGGCAGCAATTCCTTCACCTTGGCGTCGGTCTTGTAGATATCCTCCGGATCGCCGGAGAGCGCCACCCACCGGAACGGCCCGACGCCCCGGCAGAAGAGCGGGCGGATGTAGGCCGGCACAAACCCGGGGAAGTCGAACGCGTTGGCGACACCCTCTTCCAGCGCCATCTGCCGGATGTTGTTGCCGT